>NZ_JAXGFT010000020.1:0-68089 GCF_041008785.1 Pseudophaeobacter sp. 1A16562
GGCCCCCCCCCCCCGCGGCCGGGGCCGCCCCCCCCCCCCCCCCCCCGGGGGGCGCGGCGCCCCCGCCCGGGGGGCGCCCCCGGGCCCCAAGACTGTAAGCGGGCTCTGCCAGAGGCAGGGTCTGCGTCAGCCGCGGGATCTTCCTGCTCCTTCTGCAGCACACCCTGCGATCGCTCATCTGTTATTTGGGGCCTTCGAGCGCCCGTGCCATCAGCGCGGCAAGCTGCGAAACACGCATACGATAAGTTGGGTAATCGGGCGCCGTATGCTTGATCCCTTTGAGCGCGGCGCAGAACACCTGCGCCACCTCTGCGGCCGTCCCGACGGCTTCGGGCAGATCTCTTTTCTGCAGCCATTCGGCATAGGCCCCAGCCAGCGCCGCCTCGCCCGCCTCGATGGCCTCTGGCGCGACGCTCACACCTGCCTCGAACAGTTCCAGCCCATGCGCCGAAGACATCATCGCCTCCATCGTCGCGCCGCCATGGGCCGCAAAAGCACGCGCCACGCGGTCGGCCAGGCTGCCCTCACCCTCCAGCGCCGCGCGGATGTCTTCGCGCGCCTGCCGGTAATAGGCTTCGACCAGAGCGGTGAAGATCGCTTCCTTGTTGCGGAAATGCAGATAGACCGCCGGACGGGACATCCCTGCCCCGCGCGCTATGTCATCCATTGACGTTTTGCGGAACCCATAGGCCGAAAAAGCCTGCCAGGCAGACTCGAGTATGGTCTGGGCCTTTGGGTCGGACAACATGGGATCAGCGGTAAGACGGTTCATACCCAAGGCTACTGACACTATTGCCTGATTTTGTCAATTGACACACTGACACAATTGACGCATTTTGTCACAACATCCACAAACAGAGGTCAGCCCAATGCCAACCACGCTCAGGATCAACGGAAGCGACCACGAGGTGGACCTGCCGCAGGATGTACCCCTGCTCTGGGTCCTGCGTGATGAAATCGGCCTTACGGGCACCAAGTTCGGCTGCGGCATTGCGGCCTGCGGTGCCTGCACCGTGCATATCGACGGGGTGGCGACGCGCTCCTGCCAGGTGGCGCTTGGCGATGTCTGGGGTGAGGTCACCACCATCGAAGGCGTCGGCACACCCGAAGCCATGGCTGCAATCCAGCAAGCCTGGGTCGATCATCAGGTGGCACAATGTGGCTATTGCCAGTCCGGGCAGATCATGCAGGCCGCAAGCCTGCTGGCCGAGAACCCAGCGCCTAGCGACAGCGATATTGACGGCGCCATGCAGGGGAACCTGTGCCGCTGCGGCACCTACCCCCGCATCCGCGCTGCCATCCATACCGCGGCCAAAATGATGCAGGAGGCGTGATCCATGGCCAGCTTCAAGAAAATCGCCCGCCGCAGTTTCCTGATCGGCTCTGCCGCCATCCTTGGTGGTGTGGCCTTTGGCACCTACAAGTATCATCAGCCCGCGCCCAATCCCCTGTCGCCGAAAGAAGGTCAGGCCGCCCTCAACCCGTTTGTGATGGTGGATCAGTCCGGCGTGACCCTGATCGCCCCCCGCGCCGAAATGGGCCAGGGGGTGCGCACCTCATGGGTAGCGCTGATCGCCGAGGAACTGGATGTGCGCCCCGAAGCGGTGCAGGTCATCCACGGCCCCGCCGCCAAGGCTTATTACAACAGCGCCATGATGGCCGAGGCCCTGCCCGGGCGCGGCTATGACGCCAGCAACTTCCAGCACTCGCTGGGGCAGGTCGTCGGCCATATGTCGAAATTCCTCGACCTGCAGGTCACCGGCGGCTCCTCATCCATGAAAGACGGGTTCGATCGCATGCGGATGGCCGGGGCCACCGCGCGTGAAACCCTGAAAGAGGCCGCGGCCCAGCGCCTTGGAACCTCGCGCGCGCTTTTGGATACCGAAGACGGCCATGTGATCGCCCCGGACGGCAGCCGAATCCCCTATACCGATCTGGCGGTGGAAGCCGCCGGGATCGACCCGCAAGAGGCCGCGCTGCGCCCGGCGGCGCAGTGGAAGTACGTCGGCAAGGACGTGCCGCGCCTTGATATGGTTCCCAAGGTGACCGGCACCGCGGGCTTTGGCGTCGACGTGCGCCTTGAAGGCATGAAGTTCGCCGCCATCCGGCAGAGCCCGCATTTTGGGGTGGGCAAGACCGCCTTTGATGCCAGCGCCGCAGAAACCATGCCCGGCGTGGAAAAGGTTCTGGATCTGGGCGATGCAGTTGCCGTGGTGGCAACCAACACCTGGCTGGCGCAACAGGCGGTGAATGCGATCGACGTGACATGGGAGCCCGCCCCCTACCCTGAAACCACCGATGCGATCTTTGCCGAAATCGACCGCGCATTCGAGGACAGCTCAAACTCCGTCCTGCGCGACGATGGCGATGTCGACAGCCTCCCCGAGGGGGCGCAGATCATCGAGACCGAATACCGCCTGCCCTATCTGGCCCATGCGACCATGGAGCCGATGAATGCCACCGCGCTTTATACCGGTGACGCCTTGCAAATCTGGGCTCCCAATCAGGGTCCGACAGTGGTGCAGAAATCCGCAGCCGACCTTGCTGGCCTCCCGAAGGAAGCCGTGCAGGTCCACACCACCTATCTGGGTGGTGGCTTCGGACGTCGAATCGAGGTGGATTACACCAACCGCGTGGTCCAGGTTGCGATGCAGATGCGCGGCACCCCGGTGCAACTGACCTGGAGCCGCGAAGAAGACATGACCCACGACTTCTACCGCCCCGGCGCCGTGGCGCGCTATCGCGCGGCGGTGAAGGATGGCAAGGCGGTGATGGTGCACGGCAAGATCGCCGCCCAGTCCACCACGGTGGAGGGCGCAGGCCGCATGCTTGGTCTGCCGATGGGTGGACCGGACAAGGGCCACGTCGATGCCGCCTTCAACCAACCGCTGGCGATCCCGAATTTCCGCGTCGAAGGCTATCTGGTGAAGCCGATGATCCCGGTCGGGTTCTGGCGCTCTGTCGCAGCGTCCTTCAACGGCTTCTTCTCGGACACCATTCTGGATGAGATGGCCCATGCCGCAGGCCGCGATCCGCTGGAGTTCCGTCTGGAGTTGGCCCGCGCAGAATGGGAACCAGCGGCCAAAGTCCTGGAAAAGGTGGGCGAGATGTCCGGCTGGACAGGAGAGACGCCGGAAGGCATCGGACGCGGTGTGGCGCTGGCCTATAGTTTCGGCACCCCCGTGGCAGAGGTGATCGAGGTGATCGATGAAGACGGCCAGATCCGTATCAACAAGGCCTGGATCGCCGCTGACATCGGCCGCGCCATCGACCCGCGCAACGTAGAGGCGCAGCTGTTCAGCGGCCTCGCCTACGGTCTGTCAGCCGCCTGTTTTGGCGAGATCACCTTTGCGGATGGCGCGGTGGAGCAGCAGAACTTCCCCGATTTCGACGCCGTGCGCATGCACACCATGCCAGCGGTCGAGGTCTCCGTGCTGCAAAACCAGACCCACATGGGCGGCGCAGGCGAGCCGGGCACGCCCCCGGCAGCCCCGGCACTGGCCAATGCGCTGTTCGACCTCACCGGCAAACGCGCCCGCAGCCTGCCGCTGATGCATGAGTTCGATCTGTTGGTTTGATCCGGCGTGGCAAGAATATGAATAAGAAGAGCCCTCCGCTGACCCGGCGGGCTTTTTCGCGTGCTAGCCTTGATGGTCGACAATCTGCACCTAACCGACCAGCATGGTTGCACTGACTACGTGATCTCCGTACGTTTTGCGCAAATTTTCACCAACAGGATCTGAGCGGCTTGGACCAGTTCTTCACATTAGCTTTTGGATCCATTTTGTTTTTCGTGGGGTCAATATTATGCTTGACGTCAATAAAGACTGCTTGGATTCAATGTGATAAAAAGTCTTTGAAAATCAACCCTATATATAGGTATCTGTCGAACAAATCGCCAAGGTTTCACTTTGTGTCGATGGTCGCTTATCGTGTGTTGGCAATGGTATTCGGGACAGTAGCATTGATTTGGGGCGCCGCCGTTCTCATTGCGTCATTATCTACCATGAGTTGACAAGTTCAATCGATGGCGGAGTCGAGATACCCCGGAAAGCAATTCTTCTTTGGGCTCAAAGCGGACCAACGCGATTGGGAGGGGATATTTCGTTCACCCTCTCCCCCACGTTCGACTGAGACGAGCTCCCGATCAGGCCGACTTCTGCAACGGTTTAGGACGCGCGCCATCCGCCCAGTCGCTTGCCGCTTCGCCAAAGGCCTGGAACAGAGGGCGCGACACGGGGTCGTTCGCCGCGTCCCATTCCGGGTGCCATTGCACCGCGAGGGTAAATCCGGGCGCATCCTCGACATAGATCGCCTCGGGCGTGCCATCGGGGGCGTAGCCGTCGATCACGATGCGGGTGCCCGGCTGTTTGATGCCTTGCCCGTGCAGCGTGTTGGTCATTACCTCTTCAGCGCCGAACAGGCGGTGGAACACGCCGCCGCTGGTCAGCTTTACCGAATGGCGCAGGGCGAATTTCTCTTCCAGGGTGCCATCGGGGGGCATGCGGTGGTTCATCCGGCCCGGCAGATCGCGGATCTCGGGGTATAGCGTACCACCCATGGCGACGTTCACCTCCTGAAAGCCGCGGCAGATGCCAAGGAAGGGTTGGCCCCGCTCGACGCAGGCGCGCACCAGCGGTAGGACGATGGCATCGCGGGCGCGGTCAAAGGCGCCGTGGGCTTCGGTCTCTTCCTCGCCGTATTCGTTGGGATGCACGTTCGGACGTCCACCCGTCAGCAGGAAACCGTCAAAGGTCTCAAGCAGTTCTTCCACCGACAGGAAACGCGGATCCGAGGGGATCAGCAGCGGCATGCAGCCGGACACGTCGGCCACCGCTTCGGAGTTCATAGTACCACCGGCGTGGGTGGGGTACTGATCGTTCATCAGATAGGAATTGCCGATAATGCCAACTTTGGGCCGCGCCATGATCCACTCGCGAGTTGTTGCCTTTGTGTGACCCTAGCGGCGCAGCGCCGGGCATTCAACTCGACAGGGTGGCGCAGGCGCTTGTTCAGGTGCGCACAGGGGACAAAGCGGTGATTTTTAACGCAATCCTGCGGTAACGCCGCGTCAAAACGAAACGGCCCGCACCCCGGAACGGGTACAGGCCGGTTCATTGTTCGCCATTGCACAAAGGCGGCAGATCAGGCCTCGCCGACCAGCCCCACGGCCTCGATCCCGGCCAGCGCCGCTGCAGCATCGTTGTCCGAGGTATCGCCGGTGACGCCCACGGCGCCCAGCACGGTGCCTTTCTTGTCGCGCAACAGAACCCCGCCGGGAACGGGCACGACCTGACCGCCGTAAACACCGTTCACAGCCGCCATGAAATAGGCCTGCTGTTCAGCCCGGGCCATCTGCGCCGAACCGGACATGCCCAGCATGACGGCGCCATAGGCCTTGCCGTGAGCGATTGCAAAACGGCCCGGTGCGGCACCGTCTTCGCGTTCAAAGGCTTGGACGTGCCCGCCCGCATCCAGCACCACCACCGACAGCGGTTTGAGGTTCAGCTCGCGGCCCTTTTCCAGCGCCTTGCGGATGATGGTACGTGCGCGTCTGAGTGAAATCGTCATCTGCGGTTTCCTTCTGATGAGTGAGTTTCAAAGAAAAGGACCGGGGACAGGCCCCGGTCCGATCAATCCGTGTGGGTCAGCCAGCCGCCTTCAGCTCAAGCCGACGGGCGTGCAGCACCGGCTCGGTATAGCCAGAGGGCTGGATGCGGCCCTTGAAGACCAGATCGCAGGCCGCCTGGAAGGCGATGCCGTCAAATCCAGGCGCCATCGGACGATAAGCCGGATCACCGGCGTTCTGCCCATCGACCACGGCAGCCATCTTCTGCATCGCCGCCATCACCTGCGCCTCGTCCACGATGCCGTGGTGCAGCCAGTTGGCCAGCGCCTGCGAGGAAATCCGGCAGGTCGCGCGGTCTTCCATCAGGCCAACGTTGTTGATGTCCGGCACCTTGGAGCAGCCGACGCCCTGATCGACCCAGCGCACCACATAGCCAAGGATGCCCTGAGCGTTGTTCTCGATTTCCTTGGCGATCTCATTATCCGACAGGTTCTGCCCTTCCATCACCGGGATGGTCAGCAGGTCCGCGAGGCTGCCACGGGCACCGCCCGCTTTCAGTTCGTCCTGACGCGCCAGTACATCAACCTTGTGATAATGCGTGGCGTGCAGGGTCGCTGCAGTGGGAGACGGGACCCAGGCGCAGGTGGCGCCTGATTGCGGATGGCCAATCTTGGCCTCCAGCATTTCACCCATGCGGTCGGGCATAGCCCACATGCCTTTGCCGATCTGCGCGCGGCCCTTCAGACCGCAGGCCAGACCGATATCGACGTTGCGATCCTCATAGGACGCGATCCAAGGGGTCGATTTCATCTCACCCTTGCGCAGCATGGCGCCTGCTTCCATCGAGGTGTGGATCTCGTCACCGGTCCGGTCAAGGAAGCCTGTATTGATAAAGGCGACGCGGGATTTGGCGGCGCGGATGCATTCCTTGAGGTTCACAGAGGTACGGCGTTCCTCGTCCATGATGCCGATCTTGACGGTGTTGCGCGGCAGGCCCAGCGCGTCCTCGACATGGTCGAAGATCTTCACCGCAAAGGCGACCTCTTCGGGGCCGTGCATCTTCGGCTTGACCACGTAGACCGAGCCGTGCAGCGAGTTGCCGCCTTCGGACTTCAGGTCATGCATGGCGATCAGCACGGTGATCATGGCGTCCAGGAAGCCCTCGCCCGCTTCGCGGCCTGCGCTGTCCAGAACCGCCGGGTTGGTCATCAGGTGGCCCACGTTGCGGATCAGCAGCAGCGAACGGCCTTTCAGCACAGCCGCCTCGCCCGCGGGCGTGGTGTAGGAGATGTCATCGTTGAGTACGCGGGTGAAGGATTTACCTCCCTTGCTGACCTCTTCGGCCAGATCGCGCTTCATCAGGCCCAGCCAGTTGGAATAGGCCTGAACCTTGTCCGCTGCATCGACGCAGGCGACGGAATCTTCACAGTCCATAATGGTGGAAAGCGCCGATTCCAGGGTGATGTCGTTGATACCTGCGCTGTCGCCCTTGCCGATATTGCCGGTGGCGTCGATCTCGATAATCGCGTGCAACCCGTTGTTTTTCAGGAAAATCCGCGATGGGGCCGAAGCCTCGCCGACGTGGCCCGCGAATTGCGCCGCATCCTTCAGCGCCGGAACCAGCGCACCATCCGCGACCGACAGGGCGTCGATATCGGACCAGGAGCCAGCGGCCAGCGGGAAGGTTTCATCCAGGAACGCCCTTCCCCAGGCAATCACCCGGTCGCCGCGCGCCGCGTCATAGCCGCCACCTGCGGGCAGATCGCCCATGGCATCGGTGCCGTAAAGCGCATCATAAAGCGACCCCCAGCGGGCGTTCGCCGCATTGAGCGCAAAGCGCGCATTGGTGATCGGCACCACCAACTGCGGCCCCGGGGTATGGGCGATCTCGGGGTCGACGTTCTCGGTTTCGATCTCGAAATCGTCGCCTTCGGGCACAAGATAGCCCAGCTCGCGCAGGAAGGCGGTATAGGCCGCAGCGTCATGCGGTTGGCCCCGGCGTTCAACGTGCCAGGCATCGATGCGGCCCTGGATGTCTTCGCGTTTGGCCAGCAGGGCGCGGTTTTCATCGCCCATGCCATTCACAAGGCCGGACAGCCCCGCCCAGAAAGCATCGGCGCTGACACCGGTGCCCGGCAAAGCCTTGGCTTCGATAAAGTCAGCCAGCTCGGATGCGACCTGCATCCCGTGAATGTCTTTCATGTCTGCCATCGGCTCTCTCCTCGCAGGTAAACGTTGGTCAGTTTCCCCGATACAGGAAAAGTTTCCTATCGGCAACAAGGGTGGTAAACCTTTTTTACCAATTTAGGCGCAGCTGTTTCAAATCTTCTTTGCAGATGCGCCCTTTGCCATGCCGCGACAACGGGCCGAGCAATAGATGACCTGATCCCAGTCCCGCGCCCATTTGCGCCGCCAGGCAAAGGGGCCCGCGCAAACCGGGCAGGTCTTCGTCGGCAGCTCTGTTTTCTTCCTCATACGTGCCATTAAAAATCAAAACTCAGCTGGTCAGCGCCCTTCGCAGGCTTTTTGACCTGCCTGCCCCGGGTCGGCGGGGATTTGCGACTGGCGTGTTTCTTCACGATACGGCGGGCGACGGGGCGAAATCCGTCCTGCTGCCGCACAGCCCAGACCGCATCGCGCGCCGCCCGCGCCGCCGTCTGCACATCGACGATAGGGGCCGGATATGCCTGCCCCAGCAGCCGCCCAGCACCCTGCCACTTCCACGGCTCCTGCAGGAACCGGTCCGGCACCTCGGCCAGTTCCGGCAACCATGTCCGGGTAAAGGCGCCTGTGGGGTCCTGATCCAGCCCCTGTTTCACCGGGTTGTAGATCCGCAGGGTGTTCATACCCGTAGTGCCTGACTGCATTTGCACCTGGCTCCAGTGGATGCCCGGCTCGTAATCGGTGAACATGCGCGCCAGATGTCGGCCGGTTGCCCGCCAATCGAGCCACAGATGATACGAGGCTACCGACATCACCATCGCCCGCATACGGAAATTGAGCCATCCGGTGGCGGTCAGGCTGCGCATGCAGGCATCAAAAAAGGGCAGCCCCGTTTCGCCCCTCTGCCAGGCCGCCAGTCGAGCAGCATCCGGCTCCATGGGCCTGAGCCCTTCAAACGCCGGATGCAGGCAGCGGTGTTCGATATCAGGCTGGTCCTCCAGCTTCTGCATGAAGTGATCGCGCCAGGCCAGACGCGCCTGAAAGGATTTCAACGACCCGGACCAACCGGCCTTGCGCCCCACCTCTTGCCGGGCTTTCGTGGCCTGCACCACCTCTCGCACGGAGAGCGTGCCAAAGGCGAAATGCGGCGACAGGCGGGAACAGGCCGTCGCCCCCTCCAGAGGCGATGACATGGCGCGGCGATAGTGCTGGCCGCGATGGTCCAAAAAACTGTCAAGGCAGCGCAACCCCGCCCGGCGTCCGCCCGGCTGCGCATCGACAATCCCGTCAGGCATCAGACCAAGGTCTGCGGCCGCAGGCATCGGATCGCTGTCGCAGCGTATCCCGTCGACGTGATCGGGCGCACTGACCGGCGCCTGCCCCATGAAACCGTTCCGCGCCCGCTGCCAGCCGTCCCGCGCCGTCAGACCGCGCACCACTCCGCATTGCGGCAACTCGATCCAGCGGATGCCACGCGCCCGCGCCCACCCCGCGACACACTTATCACGCGAATAGGTCCAACCGTTTCCGGTTTCCTCATGGCTGACAAGATGGTCGACAGCGTATTGCCGCGCCAGCCCTTCCAGCACCTCGACCGCATCTCCAAAACGAAGAACCAGATCCGCGCCCCGGCGGCGCAGCGCCTCACGCAGGTCGGGCAGGCTTTGCCGCAGGAAATCATACTGTCGGGCAGAAGCATCCGGCAGCCGCCACAATTCCGGTTCGACAACATATAGGCACAGGACCGGCCCGCCCAAGGCGACCGCATGTGCCAGCGCCGGATGATCCTCGATGCGCAGGTCGCGCTTGAACCACAGGATTGTCGTCATTGCCGGGCGGCGCCTCCTTGTCTGTTGCCCCGCGCCAAGGGCCGGGCGCGATTTGCGCGCTCTGCGCTTGCTGCTCCGGGCTGCATTGCATACCACTATGCTCAAGATACGCGCGCCCCTGCCTGCCGGTTCAAAACAATCCAAGCAGGAAACGCGCCGCGCCACAGATCCACAGGAGCCCGCCATGAAAGATGCCGCACCCGAAACCGCGCCCGAGACATTCTATCTGAAGGACTACACGCCCTTCGGGTTCGAGGTGCAGAGCGTCGAGCTGACCTTCCGGCTGGCGCCCGGGGCGACACGGGTTCTGAGCCGGATCCACTTTGCCCCAAAGCCCGGCGCGGCAAACCCCGAATTCTTCCTGCACGGCGAACAGCTGAGCCTGATCAGCGCAGCGGTGGATGGCGCCCCCGTGACCCCCACACTTACCGAGGGCGGTCTGACCTGCGATGTGCCAGACCAGCCCTTTGTCTGGGAGGCCGAGGTCGAGATCGACCCACAGGGGAACACCGCGCTCGAAGGGCTTTATATGTCGAACGGCATGTATTGCACCCAGTGCGAGGCAGAGGGATTTCGCAAGATCACCTATTACCCCGACCGCCCGGATGTGATGTCCACCTTCAGGGTCCGCATTGAAGGGGATGAGCCGGTAAAACTTTCCAACGGCAACCCGACCGCCAGCGGTGCGGGCTGGGCCGAATGGCACGACCCCTGGCCCAAACCTGCCTATCTCTTTGCTCTGGTGGCGGGCGATCTGGTCAACCATCCCGACAGTTTCACCACCATGTCCGGCAAGGAGGTCGAACTCAACATCTGGGTACGCCCGGGGGATGAGGGCAAATGCGCCTTTGGCATGGAGGCGCTGAAGAAGTCCATGAAATGGGACGAGGATGTCTATGGCCGCGAATATGACCTAGATATCTTCAACATCGTGGCCGTGGATGACTTCAACATGGGCGCGATGGAGAACAAGGGCCTCAATATCTTCAACTCCTCCTGCGTTCTGGCCTCGCCCGAGACCTCGACCGATGCCAATTTCGAGCGCATCGAGGCGATCATCGCGCATGAGTATTTCCACAACTGGACCGGCAACCGCATCACCTGCCGCGACTGGTTCCAGCTCTGCCTGAAAGAAGGTCTGACCGTCTTCCGCGACGCCCAGTTCACCGCCGATATGCGCTCCGCTCCGGTCAAGCGGATTTCGGACGTGATCGACCTGCGCGCCCGCCAGTTCCCCGAGGACGGCGGTCCGCTCGCCCACCCGGTGCGCCCCGAACAGTTCCAGGAAATCAACAACTTCTACACCGCCACCATCTATGAAAAAGGCGCCGAGGTGATCGGCATGCTGAAACGTCTGGTCGGCGATGAAGATTACGCCAAGGCGGTAACACTGTATTTTGACCGCCACGACGGGCAGGCCTGCACCATCGAAGACTGGCTGAAAGTTTTTGAGGACGCCACCGGACGCGATCTGTCGCAATTCAAACGCTGGTACAGCCAGGCAGGCACGCCGCATCTGAAAGTGTCGGAAGACTATGCCGATGGCACCTACACGCTGACCTTTGAGCAAAGCACGCCGCCCACCCCCGGCCAGCCGGACAAGGATCCCCGCGTGATCCCCATCGCGGTCGGCCTGCTCGGTCCGAACGGCGATGAGGTCTGCCCCACACGGGTGTTGGAAATGACCGAAGCAAAGCAAAGCTTTACCTTCGATGGGCTGGCCGCAAAGCCGGTTCCTTCGATCCTGCGCGAATTCTCGGCGCCGGTGATCCTGGAACGTGACACATCCAACGCCGAGCGCGCCTTTTTGCTGGCCCATGACACCGATCCCTTCAACCGCTGGGAGGCCGGCAATGCGCTTGCCCGCGAAGCGCGGGTTTCCATGGTGCTCGAAGGCGCCGCGCCGGATGCCGATTACCTGGATGCGCTACAAAAACTGCTGCGCGACGACAGCCAGGATCCGGCATTTCGCGCGCTGGTACTGTCGCCGCCCAGCCAGTCCGACATCGCCCAGACCCTGTTTGAGCGCGGCCATGTGCCGGATCCGCAAAAGATCTTTGATGCGGCGGAAACCTTTGCACAGACCCTGGCACAGCAGCTCGCCGACAGCCTGCCCAGGCTTTATGCGGATACCACCGTTTCGGGCGCCTATTCCCCGGATGCGATAAGCAGCGGCAAGCGTGATCTCAACGGGCGCATCCTGTCGCTTCTGACCCGGCTTGACGGCGGTCAGCAAGCGGCGCGCCAGTATGAAGACGCCGACAACATGACCCAGCAATACGCAGCCCTCGCCTGCCTGCTGAAGGCTGAAAAAGGTGATGCGCAATCGCAGGCCTTCTTTGACCAATGGAAAGGCGACCGGCTGGTGATGGACAAATGGTTTGCCCTGCAGATCGCCTCTGCCACGCCGGAAACCGCTGCGTCCGTTGCGCGCGATCTCACCCAGCATGAATTGTTCACCCTGAAGAACCCCAACCGGTTCCGCGCGGTGATGGGCGCACTGGCAGGCCATCACGCCGGGTTCCACCATGCCTCGGGCGCGGGCTATCGGTTGCTGGCCGAGAACCTGATCGCCCTTGATAAGCTGAACCCGCAGACCACCGCCCGCATGTGCGCCGTCTTCCAGACCTGGAAACGCTACGACGCAGACCGTCAGGCGCTGATCCGGACGGAGCTGGAGCGGCTCGCGGGCACCGAGGGGCTGAGCCGTGACACCACCGAAATGGTGACCCGGATCCTGGATGCCTAAGGGGAACACTCCTCCCACGCCAGAAACCGCCCCTGTGGAAGACTATCACTTCCGTCGGCAGGGGCGGTCTCCCGCACTGGTTCTGGCGCTCGCGGCCTGGCTTGCGGCGCTGGCCGGGCTGTATTTCTATGCGCAGGCATCGCCATGGCTGATTGCCCTGTTGTTCCTGCCGGTCATTCCCGGCCTGTTCGATCTGGTAAAGAACCCGGGCTCCGGCCTTGATGTGACGGCGGAGCAGATCGTCTGGTTCACCGGCGGCGAGCGGACGGACCTGCCGCTGTCACGCATCGCGCGCCTGCGGCTTGATACCCGGCTGGATCTTTCGATCCGCGCAACTCTGATCCTGACAACGGGCAACAAGCTGCGACTGCCGCAGCCCGTCGTGCCGCCTGTGGCCGAGCTGACCCACGCGCTGGATCAGCGCGGCATCGCCCATGAGCGGCATCATTTCTCACTTTTTTAGTATTATTTTACAGGTTTACCCTGTTCATTATACCTTTTCGAAAGGACCTCTCCCGTTTTTCCGGATCGGCTCCTTCAGTTCCCCAGAGCTGCCATTTTTGCGCCGCAATGCGCCATCAGTTTGCGAGGGACGAAGCAGTACCAATTCGCCGGAAACGAGAATGCCAAGATCCCTCTTTCAACTTTCGGATATCCTGTCCCGCCTCCCCGTTTCCCTGCCTGACCGGCTGAAACGACGCGACGCCACGACCGCCGTTGCGGCACCGGCCTCAGTGCGCGCTGAGCCAGCGGCCCACTATGCGCGTCCGGAGGATAGCCTGTCGATCTCGATCTGTACCGAGAGCGACGAGGATACCGCCTGCTGTGCCTTGCAGAAGGAGGGGCAGTTCCTTGCCCGGCAAGAGCGCTGGCAGGAGCTCTCGGACCGGATCGCAGAGGCCGATCAGGCACGATTCACCACTCCCGGCGGCATGCCCGAGGCCGAGCTTCTGGCCTATGGCGCACGCGCCGATGTGGTCAACGCGGTGGAGCATGCCCTGAACGATGGGCAGCCCCGCGATCAACGGCAGCTTATCGACGGGGTGATGGCACTAGAGGCCATCCGCAAGGATCACCGCAAAGACCCCTATCTGACCGCGCTGATCGCGCTGGCCCATATCGATATCGGCTGGGTTTGGCGAGGTCCGGGGCTTGAGGAAACCGTCTCCAAGGTACACCTGCGGCGCTGCGCCGCCCATTTTGAACGCGCTGCCACGCTGCTATCGGGCATCGCGCCCGGTCTGCCCGGCAGCGCCTTCCTTGCAGCGGCGGACTGCGCGCTCTTTGCCGCCCGCCGCGCCGAAACGCTGCATGTGGCCGATGCCTATGCCCGGCTGATCGATCTGGCACCGCAGAACCACCGCCCCATGCGCGCCCTTGGGCTTCAGATGCTGCCACGCTGCTCCGGTTCCTATCCGGCGCTGGAGCTGGAGGCCCGCCGCACCGCTTCGCGCACGCAGGATATCTGGGGCTCCGGTGGCTACACTTGGGTCTATTTCGACGCCCTTGCTACCGACTCGGCAGCCGGGGCCCTGGTCGATCCGCAGTTTTTCATCGACGGGCTGAAGGACATCCTGGCCGCCCATCCCTCGCAGGATATGGCGAACCTTCTCAGCGCCTATTGCGCGGTGGCACTGGGCGGCGCGCAGATGGATGGCACGACGCCGCAGACGCCCCGGCAGGAAATCGCAAGCGCCGCCAGCTGGCTGATCCGCGACCACCTGCGCGAAGTGCATCCGCTGATCTGGGCCCATGCGGCGAACGGGTTTGACAACAGCGCCCGAGTTACCTCGCTGCGCCGCTTCTCGGCCCGCGGGCAGGCACAGGCCATGAGCTTTATCGCGCAGATTTTCCGGGATGAGATCGCCCATGGCCAGAAGATCGCCATCACACCGGACGGGCTGCATGTGACCACCGGCTAGGCGTGCGCCCTCGGGCAACGCAGCACGGTCAACAGACACAGAAAAGGCCGGGACATGCCCGGCCTTTTGCGTTGCGGCTTCATCCGGCGTTCAGGTTTTCTTGAAGGCATCCATCAGTGCTGCGCCCAGCGCGCCGGTAGCGCCACCTTTATCCTGCGCCGGTTTCCCCTTGGGGCCAGCCGTCATCTTCCCCCGCGCAGGCGGTTTGCCACCGCGACGGTTGCCCGACCCCGGCCCCGGACCGGCGCCGCGTTCCTTGCGGTTTTCCCGGGCCGACGCGCCGCCGTCCTTTTTCATCGTCAGGGCGATGCGTTTACGCGGCACGTCCACCTCGGTCACCGTGACCTTCACCACCTGCCCGGCTTTCACCACCTCGTGCGGGTCCTTCACGAACCGGTCGGCCAGCTGGCTGACATGCACCAGGCCGTCCTGATGCACGCCAATGTCCACGAAGGCGCCAAAGGCCGCGACATTGGTCACCGTACCTTCCAGCACCATGCCGGGTTTCAGATCGGTGATCTCCTCAACCCCGTCGGTAAAGGACGCGGTGACAAAACTGGGGCGCGGATCGCGGCCGGGTTTTTCCAACTCGCTCAGGATGTCGCGCACCGTAGGCAGGCCAAAGCTCTCATCGACGAAGTCTTCGGCGCGGATGCCGCGCAGGGCGGTATTGTCCCCCATGATCTGACGGATATCCCGCCCGCAGGCCGTCACAATCTTGCGCGCAACGCCGTAAGCCTCGGGGTGCACAGAGGATGCATCCAGCGGCTCCTTGCCGTCCCGGATACGCAGGAAGCCCGCGCATTGTTCAAAAGCCTTGGGGCCAAGCCGCGCAACCTTCAGCAG
Organism: Pseudophaeobacter sp. 1A16562; assembly: GCF_041008785.1. Taxonomy (NCBI): domain Bacteria; kingdom Pseudomonadati; phylum Pseudomonadota; class Alphaproteobacteria; order Rhodobacterales; family Roseobacteraceae; genus Pseudophaeobacter; species Pseudophaeobacter sp. 1A16562. The sequence goes on from NZ_JAXGFT010000020.1 coordinate 15,079, forward strand.
CTCCTTTCGGGACTGGAACGCCCCGGCGGCATCCCGATGCGCCACGATCGCCTCGGCCAGCCCGGGGCCAAGCCCCGAGACATGCGCCAGAAGCGGCGCCGAAGCCATGTTGAGGTCAACGCCGACGGCGTTCACCACATCCTCGATCACCGCCTCCAGAGATTTCGACAGTTTGTGCTGATCGACATCGTGCTGGTACTGGCCAACGCCGATGCTCTTGGGCTCGATCTTCACCAATTCGGCCAACGGGTCCTGCAGACGGCGGGCAATGGAAACCGCGCCGCGCAAGGAAACATCGAGATCGGGAAATTCCCGCGCCGCCAGTTCGGAGGCGGAATAGACCGAGGCGCCCGCCTCGGAAACCACCACCTTGGTCGGCGCCTTGATCTTGGCAGGCAGGTTCTTCAGCACCTCGGCCACCATCCGCTCGGTCTCGCGAGAGGCGGTACCATTGCCGATGGCGATCAGCTCGACGCCGTGCTCCGCGATCAGCTTCAGGATCGATACCTGCGCCCCGCGCAAATCGTTCTTGGGCTGAAACGGATACAGCGTTTCTGTGGCCACCAATTTCCCGGTCGCATCAACCACTGCCGCCTTGACGCCGGTGCGAATGCCCGGGTCCAGCCCGAGGGTCGGCCGCGCACCGGCTGGCGCTGCGAAGAGGAGATCCTTGAGGTTGCGGGCAAAGACCTGGATCGCATCCTCCTGCGCCCTGGCGCGCAGATCGCCCATCAGTTCCAGCATCATCGACAGCGACAGTTTCACCCTCCAGGTCCAGCCTGCGACCTTGCGCAGCCATTTGTCGCCGGGCCCATCGCCGCCAGCCCCCAGAACTGCGGCCACCATGGCCTCGGCCTTTGCCACGCCCTCTTCCGGGTCGGGGCCGATATCCAGCGTCAGAACCCCTTCGTTCGAGCCGCGCAGCATCGCCAGCGCCCGGTGCGAGGGTACATCGGCCCAGCGTTCGCGATGATCGAAGTAATCAGAGAATTTGGCGCCTTCCTGCTCCTTGCCTTCGACCACCCGTGCGGTCAGCAGGGCGTCGCGCTGCAGGAACTCCCGCAGACGCCCCAGAAGGTCGGCGTTTTCCGTCAAGCGCTCGGTCAGGATATCGCGCGCACCGTTCAGGGCATCCTTCACCGTCGCCACCGCCTCGGTGATATAGCCTTCGGCCAACGCCTCGGGCTCAAGGTTGCGGTCGGCAAGGATCGCCTCGGCCAATGGTTCCAGCCCGTTTTCCCGCGCGATCATCGCCTTGGTACGACGCTTGGGCTTGTAGGGCAGATAGATATCTTCAAGCTGCGCCTTGGTCTCGGCCTTGGCAATCTTGGCAGCCAGATCGTCGGTCAGCTTGTCCTGACTGCGGATCGATTCGAGGATGGTTCCCCGGCGCGCTTCGAGTTCGCGCAGGTAGCACAGGCGCTCGTCCAGGGTCCGCAGCTGGGTATCGTCCAGCCCACCAGTCACCTCTTTGCGGTAGCGGGCGACAAACGGCACCGTCGCACCCTCATCCAACAACTGCACGGCGGCGCTGACCTGTTTGGCGGCAGCGCCGATTTCGGTTGCGATGGTCTGGGCGATGCGGGCGCTGATCTCGGGCGATGTATCCACGGGCGGGGTCCTCTTCCTTGGCGCGGTGATGGCGCGTGGAGACCCTTCTTAGCCTTGGCGACAGGAGCCGCCAAGGGGGTGACGAATGCACCTGCGCGCATCCGCCATTTTTCAGCCGTCAGGGCGCTCAGAAGTAGATGAAGTCATCCCAGCTGAGCTCAGAGGCACTGACATTTTCAAGCAGCACCGTATCGCCCGCGCCATAGCCAACCAGCGTGCCATCGACCACCGAGGTGATGGTGATGTCCCCCTGGGTCACAACCTGCATTTCCAGCAAGTCGACACCCACTTCGAAATCGGTGATGACGTCAGCGTTGCCGCCTTGCTCAAAGGCGAAGACATCGAACCCGACGCCGCCGCTCAGGATGTCATTTCCGGTACCGCCAGCCAAATAGTCAAAGTCGGCACCGCCGCTGATCACATCGTCGCCATCACCGCCAATCAGGTAGTCAAAACCATCGCCACCGGTGAGAACGTCATTGCCATCTTCGCCGAACAGGTTGTCGTCTCCTGCCCCGCCATCCAGTGTGTCGTGCCCGACCCCGCCATCCAGGCTGTCATGGCCCGCGCCACCAAATAGCGCATCCTCGCCTTCATTGCCCAGCAGGTCGTCATTCCCCGACTGGCCATAGACAACATCGTTGCCGCCATCGGCCCAGATGTAGTCATTGCCAAGACCGCCATCCAGCGTGTCAGCACCATAGTTGCTGGAGATGATATCGTCCTGGGCACTGCCGATGAGGCTGCTCGCCTCGATCCCTTCGATGGTGATGAAGCGGTTGCTGTAGAGGAAGGTCATCCCGCTGAAATCATAGTTTCCGCCGGCCTCCAGGCGCAGGCCTTCGTCTTGCCCGGCAACCCCCAGCTGGACCTGCTCGATACCACGAATCTCCGCTTCCGCGCCGATGCGGTTGTTGTCCCTGCCGGTGAATTTCAGCGTGTCGATCCCGGAGCCACCACTCACGACGCCATCCAGGCGCCCGTCCGCCGTCTCGTGCAGGATGAGATCATCGCCGCTGCCCCCGTGCAGGGAATCGCGGCCCTCGCCACCATCCAGAGTGTCACTGCCATTGCTGCCGGAGAGAAGGTCGTCGCCAGAGCTGCCAACCAGGTGATCATCGCCATCGCGTCCAAAGATGCGATCATCCCCAGCATCACCCCAGATGTAGTCATCGCCAAGGCCGCCATCCAACGTGTCGTCACCGTAGCTGCTGATGATACTGTCGTTCTGGGCACTGCCGGTGACCTTGGTCGCCAACGTGCCATCGACAAAGATATCGCCGGTGCTGTCGAGGAAAGTAATCGCGCTGAAATTGTAGGAGCCGCCAGCCTCAACCCGCAAATGGCCCGGTGTCTCCGCATCGCCCAGCTGGATCTGCTCGATGTCGATCAGCTTCGCATCCGCACCGATGGAGGCATTGTAGGGGCCGGTAAACCTCAGTGTGTCGATCCCGGTACCGCCGATCACGACGCTGTTCAGAGGTCCGTAAAGCGTGTTGTATTCGATCACGTCAGCGCTATCGGGATCCACCAGTGTAAAGTCCGACTGGTCGATATTGGCGGCATCGACGTTTTGCAGGAAGAAACTGTCACCTTCGCCATAGGTCACAAGGGTACCGCCCTCGACCGAGGAAATCGTGACATCGGACCAGGCCGCGCCCCGAATTTCCAGCGTATCCTGTCCATCGACAAAATCGGTGATGGTGTCCATCCCATCCCCGGAGCGGAAGGCAAAATGGTTAGCACCAGCACCGCCAGTCAGCCTGTCAGAGCCACTTCCCGCGTAGAGGGTGTCGTTGCCAAGACCGCCATCGATCACATCATCGTAAGCGGTTCCGAAAAGGATATCGTCTGCGTCTGTTCCAGTTTTAATATTCGCCATATCGCCGGTGTCCTCTGTTGAATATGGTATTTGCCATGCGTCAGCAAAAACCCGCACAGGGTGCATTTTCACCCATCAACACAACCCTATCGAGTCTTTGATGTTTCCAATTTTTCGCTTAGGGCGAGGTGGTCATCTGGGCAGAGGCTCCTTCTCGGCGTCGAATGGCCCTGATTTTGTTATCCCGGCGGGAAAGCCACGGCCCGAAGCGATGGGCACGATCCGCGTCCATCCGGGCCGGACATTTAAAAGAGACACTTTGAACTAAACTGCAGGCCACAGGGGCGCTGCCGCCATTGCCTCTTGCTCCTCGCGCCCGGCAGCCCTAGAACGCTGGGCAAACCAGATATTAGGAGCCGGCACCCATGCTCGACCTGACATATGAACTCCCCAAGCCCAAGGTGATCTCGGGCGCCAAGCATGACTGGGAACTGGTCATCGGCATGGAGGTGCATGCCCAGGTCAGCTCCAATGCGAAACTCTTCTCTGGCGCCTCGACCCAATTCGGCGCCGAGCCGAACTCCAACGTCTCCTTCGTGGATGCGGCGATGCCCGGCATGCTGCCAGTGATCAACGAATATTGCGTCGAACAGGCGGTGCGCACCGGGCTGGGCCTCAAGGCGGATATCAACCTCTGGTCAGCCTTTGACCGCAAGAACTACTTCTACCCCGACCTGCCACAGGGCTATCAGATCTCGCAGCTGTACCACCCCATCGTCGGCGAAGGCGAAGTACTGGTGGAACTGGGCGATGGCACCGCGCGCATGGTGCGCATCGAGCGTATCCACATGGAGCAGGACGCGGGCAAATCGATCCACGACATGGACCCCAACATGTCCTTTGTCGACCTCAACCGCACCGGCGTTTGCCTGATGGAGATCGTCTCCCGCCCCGACATCCGTGGCCCCGAGGAAGCCGCGGCCTATATCGCCAAGCTGCGCCAGATCATGCGTTACCTGGGCACCTGTGACGGCAACATGCAGAACGGCAACCTGCGCGCCGACGTCAACGTGTCGATCTGCCTGCCGGGCGCCTATGAGAAATACCAGGAAACCCAGGATTTCTCGCATCTCGGCACCCGCTGCGAGATCAAGAACATGAACTCCATGCGCTTCATCCAGCAAGCAATCGAGGTGGAAGCCCGCCGCCAGATCGCCATCGTCGAAGCTGGCGGAGAGGTCGAGCAAGAAACCCGTCTTTACGATCCGGACAAGGGTGAGACCCGCTCGATGCGCTCCAAGGAAGAAGCGCACGATTATCGCTATTTCCCCGATCCCGACCTGCTGCCGCTGGAGATCGAACAGGACTGGGTGGATGACATTGCCGCCAACCTGCCCGAGCTGCCGGATGAGAAAAAGGCCCGCTTCATCGCGGACTTCGGCCTCACCGATTATGACGCCTCGGTTCTGACCGCAGACGTGGAATCGGCCGCCTATTTCGACGAGGTCGCCAAGGGCCGTAACGGCAAGCTGGCCGCCAACTGGGTGATCAACGAGCTGTTCGGCCGCCTGAAGAAAGAAGACCACGACATCACCGACAGCCCGGTCTCCCCGGCGCAGCTGGGCGGGATCATCGATCTGATTTCCTCGGACGCCATCTCGGGTAAGATCGCCAAGGACCTGTTCGAGATCGTCTACACCGAAGGTGGCGACCCCGCGAAGATCGTCGAAGAGCGCGGCATGAAGCAGGTGACCGACACCGGTGCGATTGAGACCGCACTGGACGAGATCATCGCCGCCAACCCCGCGCAGGTGGAAAAGGCCAAAGTGAACCCGAAACTGGCGGGCTGGTTCGTTGGTCAGGTGATGAAGGCCACCGGCGGCAAGGCCAACCCCAAGGCGGTGAACGAGCTGGTCGCCAAGAAACTGGGCTAAGCCAAACACACCGATTACGAAAGGCGCTCCACCCGGGGCGCCTTTTTTGTTGCAGCCAACAAACCGCGCCAAACGCCCGGACGACAGGCCGGGCAGCCCCCGCCCGCCCCCGTCAAACCAAAGGTTTGCCTCCGGCAAAACGAGGGGGCTTTGCCCCCACCCCGGTTGGGCGCTGCCCTTCTTGTTTGATATCCGGACATCAACAGGCCTTTTTTCCAACGGCTTCCCCTTTGGCCAAGCAAGTGGCTTAGCTTCGCTGTTCTTCAGGTCTCGGATGCGGTCCTGCAATTTCCCTGCAATGGCAGACTGCAGGCTTTCATATTGGCGCGCCCCAGATCTCCCGCTGCTCCCAACTCGCCGCCCGCACTCCCTTTAGGTTGCAAGCCTGCCCTTGACCCTTGCTGCGCTCTGGCCCAGCCTGCCGCCCAACGAACACCTCTCTACGGAGCACCCCATGAAAACCCAATTCGATCAGGCCCTTCAGGAGCGCTTGGTGCGCTATGCCGCCATCGACAGTCAAAGCGATGAGACCTCGCCCTCCTCCCCCAGCACCGCGATCCAATTCGATATGCTGAACCTGATGGTCGAGGAGTTGAAAGAGATCGGCGCGCAGGATGTGGAGCTGACCGAATACGGCACGGTACTCGCCACCGTGCCCGGCACGGCAGAGGGGCCGACAGTGGGGTTCCTCGCCCATGTGGACACCGCGCCGCAGTTCAACGCCACAGGGGTCAAGCCACGCGTGATCAAGGGCTATAATGGCGGCGACATCACATATCCCGACAATCCCGATCTGGTGCTCTCGCCCAGGGACCACCCCTATCTGGCGGGCAAGGAAGGGCATGACCTGATCACCGCCTCGGGCACCACCCTGCTCGGCGCCGATGACAAGGCAGGCGTTGCCGTGGTAATGACGCTGGCGCAGCACCTGATCGACAATCCAGACATCCCCCATGGCCCCATCCGCATTGCCTTTACCCCGGACGAAGAGATCGGCCGCGGCGTCGATCCGCAACTGCCCAAGGATCTTGGCGTCGATTTCGCCTATACGCTGGATGGCAGCGATGTGGGTGAGATCATCTATGAAAGCTTCTCGGCCGACCGCGCCGTGGTAACGATCAAGGGAGTGTCGATCCACCCCGGCTGGGCCAAGGAGAAGATGGTCAACGCAGCGCATCTGGCGTCCAAGATCATCCAGACCCTGCCACAGGCCACGATGACGCCGGAAACGACCGATGAGCGCGAGGGTTTCCTGCATGTGACCGACATGAACGGTGGTTCCTCCGAGATGGAGATCAAGCTGATCCTGCGCGATTTCGAGCGGGACGGGCTGGCCGCCAAGGGGGAACTCTTGCGCAAGGTCTGCGACGCCGTGCAGGCAAGCGAACCGCGGGCGGAGATCACCTGCGAGATCTACCCGCAGTATCGCAACATGCGTTACTGGCTGGAGGATGACAAGACCCCGGTGGATCTGGCGCTGGAGGCCTGCAAGGCCAATGGGATCGAGCCGATCTCGATCCCGATCCGCGGCGGCACCGATGGATCGCGCCTGACCGAGCTTGGCGTGCCGACGCCGAATATCTTCTGCGGCATGCAATGCGTGCACGGACCGCTGGAATGGGTTTCGGTGCAGGACATGGCCGCGGCGACGAACGTCTGCCTGACTCTGTCGCAGCTGGCTGCGAAGAAGTAACCGGCCCCACCGCGCGGCGCCCTGTCGCCGCCACAGATGTAGAGAGAATGTCACGGCCTGCGCCGCGTTCCGGCGGCGCAGCTTGACCCCTCGCCTGCATCCGCTAAACCTTCGGGCTAGTCGTCAGGAGTCCGGCATGCAGCCTTATGAATACAAAGTGGTTCCCGCCCCGCATAAGGGCACCAAGGCCAAGGGCGTGAAAACCCCCGAGGATCGCTTTGCCAACTCGGTCGAGATCACGCTCAACCAGATGGCCGCCGAGGGCTGGGAGTACCAGCGCGCAGAATTGCTGCCCTCGGACGAACGTTCCGGGCTGACCGGATCGACAACCAACTGGCGCAACGTGCTGATTTTCCGCCGCGCACTGGCTGCCGCCCCCGCGCAGCAGCCCTCCGAAGCAGACCCGGCCGAGCCAGCCCCTGCCGCCTCGCCGCTGACGGCTACCGCTGGCGATCCCGAAGCCCCAGCGGGCGCAACGCCTGTTCCCGGTCCCGGCGCGGCGCAGATGCAGGGCGACGATGGCGTCGAAGAACTCAGCCCGGTTTCGGGCGTGACGACCGCGCTCAAAACCCGGGCCAGCCTGTCAGCGACGCGCGATCTGCCTGAAAAACCGACAGGCGATCCCGAAGACGACTCCGGAACCCGCTGAGGATACCGCGCCCGCCTGGGGCGCAATAAGCCGTGCTTAACTGCCGATATCCAGCGCCAGCGCGTGAATACGCGGCACGATATCGCCCAATGCCTTGTGGACCGCGCGGTGCTGCTGAACCCGGTTCATCCCGGCGAAGGCCGCAGCGCGGATTTTCACATTAAAGTGACTCTCACCCGCACCGTCATGACCGGCATGTCCGATATGGCTGTCGCTGTCGTCGACGACCTCCAGATGGCTGGGGTGGAACGCCTCTTGCAGGCGCATTTCCATTTCGCTCTTCACGCTCATTTTCCGCTCACTCTCATAAAAATTTCCCCTCCCCCCTTCTATCTTCTGCCCCTTAGACTAAACTGCTTGCTCCGAGTCGAGCAGATCCGTCTAGAAGGTGCGCCCCATGAGCAAATCAGATCCCTTTGGTTTCGATATGTCCGTCCGCTCCGCGAAAAAGAAAAACCCACGCGGGCGACGTGCCGTATCCGGAGCCTCAGAAACATCGGTGCGAACCTGCGCCAAGGACGGCTGCGAGGAAGCCGGTAAGTTCCGCGCCCCCAAAGCCCCCGATGTGCTGGATGAATACGTCTGGTTCTGTCAGGAACATATCCGGGAATACAATCAGAAATGGAACTTCTTCCAGGGCACGACCGAGGCTGAATTGAACGCACAGGCCTCCAAAGACAAGGTCTGGGAACGTCAGACCCGCCCGATGGGCGACCCCGAGGCCCGCGCCTGGGCGCGCCTGGGCATCGAGGACCCGCATCAGGTGCTGGGGGCCAATGCCACCCGCAACCCCGGCAAGAACGCGAAATCCGGCCGCCGCCTGCCCGCCACCGAGCGCCGCGCACTGGAAATCCTGGAAGCCCGTGACGACTGGTCCAAGGCCGAGATCCGCAAGGCCTACAAGAAACTGATCAAGGTTCTGCACCCGGATATGAACGGCGGCGACCGCAGTCAGGAAGAACAGCTGCAAGAGGTTGTCTGGGCCTGGGACCAGCTGAAAGAGAGCCGCAGTTTCAAATAACCGATCTGCGCATTTTGTGATCAGGGCCCCACCGGGGCCCTTTTTCGTTCAGGATCTGGCCGTCGTATATTCTTCGCTCTAAGCCCGTTTCAGCGCTCCCCGTATACGCTCATAGCCTCTGCCACAGCCCGCCAAACACGCATCCACCGCGGTGAGACGTCGCGCAATTGTACCGCTCACATACCTTTCGCTTGCCCTTCTCCGTCAGATCGGGCACCAATCCCCCGAATTACGCCCCCAGACCGCCGGGGCACAGAGATAAGGATCGACTGCTATGAGCGACGGCATGCTGGATATGAATGCGAAACCGACCGAGACCATTTCGGTCCGTGATGTGTTCGGGATTGACACCGACATGACCGTTAAGGGCTTTGCCGAAGGCTCTGACCGGGTGCCGGCGCTGGATCCGACCTACAAGTTCGACCCCGACACCACGCTGGCCATCCTTGCCGGCTTTAGCCACAACCGCCGCGTGATGATCCAGGGCTATCACGGCACGGGTAAATCGACCCACATCGAACAGGTCGCTTCCCGCCTCAACTGGCCCTCGGTGCGCGTCAACCTCGACAGCCACATCTCCCGGATCGACCTGATCGGTAAGGATGCGATCAAACTGCGTGACGGCAAGCAGGTCACCGAATTCCACGAAGGCATCTTGCCCTGGGCGCTGCGCAATCCGGTTGCCATCGTATTCGACGAATACGATGCGGGCCGTGCCGACGTGATGTTCGTGATCCAGCGGGTTCTGGAGCATGACGGCAAGCTGACCCTGCTCGACCAGAACGAGATCATCACCCCGAACCCCTTCTTCCGCCTGTTTGCCACCGCGAACACCGTCGGTCTGGGCGATACCACGGGCCTTTACCACGGTACCCAGCAGATCAACCAGGCCCAGATGGACCGCTGGTCGCTGGTCTCCACGCTGAACTACCTCAGCCACGATGCCGAAACCGCCATCGTCCTGTCCAAGGCACCGCATTACAACACCGAGAAGGGCCGCAAGATCGTCAGCCAGATGGTCACCGTTGCGGATCTGACCCGGACCGCCTTCATGAACGGCGACCTGTCCACCGTGATGTCGCCGCGGACCGTGATCAACTGGTCGCAGAACGCCGAGATCTTCCGTGATGTGGGCTATGCCTTCCGCCTGTCGTTCCTGAACAAATGCGACGAGCTGGAACGTCAGACCGTGGCCGAGTTCTATCAGCGTTGCTTTGACGAGGAACTGCCCGAAAGCGCGGCCAACGTCGCCTGAACCCGGTAAGGACACTCCCATGCATATCGGCCTGATCGGTGGAATCGGCGTTGCAGCCACGGTGGTCTATTACCAGCGGCTGACGGCGGCGATGACCGCACGGGGCCTGCCGCTGGAGCTGACCATCGTCCATGCCGATGTGCAGGAGCTGATCCGCAACAATCTGTCGGACAACCGCGCGGCGCAGGCCGAAATCTATGCCGGGCTGATCGACCGTCTGCGCGGCGCCGGGGCCGATTGCGTTGCCATCACCTCTTTGGGTGGGCATTTCTGTTTCGACGAAACGGTGGCGCTATCTTCCCTGCCGCTGGTCTCGGCCGTCACGCCGCTGGACGATTATTTTGCGGCACAGGGGCTGAACACCGTTGGCCTGCTGGGCACCCGCGTGGTGATGAAGACGGGCCTTTATGGGCAATTGAAGAAAACCCGCGCCATGGCGCTGGAGGATGAGATCGAGGACCTGGGCCAAAGCTATCAGGACATGGCCGTCGCCGGGGTCTGCACCCCGCAAAATCGGGCGCTGTTCCTAGATGCAGGACAGCGGATGGTCGATGGTCTGGGCGCCGATGCCATCGTGCTGGCGGGCACCGATCTCAACCTGGCGTTTGACGGGCAGGATCCGGGCTATAGGGTGGTAGATGCGCTGGATGTGCATGTGGACCTGCTGGCGCGGCTGGCGGCCGATGAAGCCGACCTCGATGAAGTGAGAGCGAAAATATGAGCAAACCGACCGACAACCCGGCAGATCCGTTCAAAAAGGCGCTGGCCGAAGCGACCAAGGTGATGGCCGACGATTCCGAACTGTCGGTCAGCTACACGGTCGACCCGGCCGGGCTTTCGGGCGATTCCATGCGCCTGCCGCAAGTCTCCCGCCGGATGACGCGCGAGGAAGTGCTGTTGGCCCGCGGCACTGCGGATGCGCTCGCTTTGCGCCACAAGTTCCACGACGATGCCGTCCACGCGAAATACGCACCGCAAGGCGAGATGGCCCGTGATCTTTACGAGGCGATGGAAACCGCCCGCTGCGAGGCGATGGGCGCGCGCCACATGCCGGGCACCGCCTCCAACATCGACGTCAAGATCCGCAACGAGGCGATCCGGCGCGGCTATGATCAGATGAAATCCTCGACCGAGGCGCCGCTGGCTGCTGCTGCGGGCTATCTGGTCCGGCAGATGGCCACGGGCCGCCCGCTGCCCGAAGGTGCCGCCAACGTGGCCGAGCTGTGGCGCGGTTATATCGAGGCCGAAGCCGGTGAAACGCTCGGCGACCTCGAAGAGAAGATTGCCGATCAGGCGGAATTCGCCCGCTTTGCCCGCCAGATTATCACCGATCTCGGCTATGGCGACCAGCTGGGCGATGACCCCGATCAGCCGGATGAGGATCAGGAAGACCAGGCCGAAGAGGACGCCGAAGAGCAGCAGGATCCCGACAGCTCCGGCGAAGATGATTCCGACGACGAACAGGCCGATGCGGATGCCGAACAGGCGCAGGAACAGCAGCAGGACGAAAGCCAGGCCCAGGTCTCGATGGACGAGATGGCTGAGGACGAGCTGTCGGAAGAAACCGAAATGCCCGATGGCGAGGCGCCGCTGGACCCGCCCCCGCCGCCGCCTGCCTCAGAAGCGGATCCCGACTACAAGGTGTTCCTGGACACCCACGACGAGGAAATCGCCGCAGAAGATCTGGCCGAACCAGCCGAGCTGGAGCGCCTGCGCGCCTATCTCGATCAGCAGCTGGAACCGCTGAAGGGCGCCGTTTCCCGCCTTGCCAACAAGCTTCAGCGCCGTCTTCAGGCGCAGCAGAACCGCTCCTGGGAGTTCGACCTGGAGGAAGGCATTCTGGACGCAGGACGTCTCGCGCGCGTTGTCGCCAACCCGACCACCCCGCTGTCGTTCAAACGCGAAAAGGATACCGAGTTCCGCGACACCGTGGTGACGCTGCTTCTCGACAACTCCGGCTCGATGCGGGGGCGTCCGATCTCGATCGCGGCGATTTGCGCCGACGTTCTCGCCCGCACCCTTGAACGCTGCAACGTGAAGGTCGAGATCCTCGGCTTTACCACCCGCGCCTGGAAGGGCGGCATGGCGCGCGAGGCCTGGCTGAACGAAGGCCGCCCGCAACAGCCTGGTCGTCTGAACGATCTGCGCCACATCATCTACAAGGGCGCCGATGTACCATGGCGCCGCGCGCACCCGAACCTTGGCCTGATGATGAAAGAGGGCCTGTTGAAAGAGAACATCGACGGTGAGGCGCTGGAATGGGCGCACCGCCGGATGGTCGGCCGTCCCGAGGCGCGCAAGATCCTGATGGTCATCTCGGATGGTGCCCCGGTGGATGACTCCACCCTGTCGGTGAACCCGGCGAACTTCCTGGAAAAACACCTGCGCGATGTGATCGCCATGGTGGAGAAGAAGAAACAGGTGGAGCTGCTGGCCATCGGCATCGGCCATGACGTCACGCGCTACTATGACCGCGCGGTGACCATCACCGATGTCGAACAACTTGCCGGTGCCATGACAGAACAGCTGGCGGCGCTGTTTGACAGCGACCCACGCGCCCGCGCCCGTGTCATGGGCATCAAGAAGGCCAGTTAAGAAAGCCCCGGCATGGCGCAGCGCAAGATCGAATATTTCTACTCCACCCATTCCGCCTATGCCTATCTCGGCTCCCGGCGGCTGGCAGAGATCTGCGCGGCCCATGACTGTACGCTGATCCACCGTCCCTTCCTATTGTCGCCGGTGGTGGAACAGGCAGGTGGGCGTCCCTTTGCCGGGCGCAGCCAGGCGCATGTCGATTACTTCTTCGGACGCGAGATCGAACGCTGGGCCGCCTATCGCGGTGTTCCGATCATTACCTACCGTCCGACCTACCATGACAACTCCCTGACCCTTTCCAGCGGCATGGTGATCATGGCCGAACGTCTGGGGCAGGACGTTGATGCCCTTACCCATGCGTTGCTTGAGGCGCATTGGCGCGATGACATCGACCTGATGAACCCCGAGCAGCTGTCACAGGCTGCACGAAACGCCGGGCTTGCCCCCGAACCGTTGCTTGAAGGTGCGATGGCGCCCGATGTGCAGGCGGTTCTACAGGCCAATACCGATGCGGCCCTGCGGATGCATCTGTTCGGATCACCGACCTATGTGCTGGATGGGGATCCCTATTACGGACAGGACCATCTGGAACTGCTGGAATTCGGCCTGCGCCAGCCCTTCCCCAACACGACCTTTCAGAACCCATCAGTCGACACGGTCTGAATTTCCCGGGTTGCACCCGGCCCCGCTTCGCTGTTCTCTGGCGCGGTTGACACCCGCCAACGCAGGAGGCTCCCCATGTTTCAGTCATTCGACGTCACCGCCCGCCCGGATCAGGGGCCGCCCCGGCTGCAGGCACTGCGCGCAGAGCTGGATCGGGAGGCGCTGGATGGATTCCTCGTGCCCCGCGCCGATGCGCATCAGGGCGAATACGTCGCCCCGCGGGACGACCGGCTTGCCTGGCTGACCGGCTTTACAGGCTCCGCAGGGTTTTGCGCGGCCATGGCCCATGTCGCGGGTGTCTTCATCGACGGACGCTACCGCACGCAGGTGAAACAGCAGGTCGCTGATGTCTATACCCCGGTGCCCTGGCCCGAGGTCCAGCTGCACGATTGGCTGAAGGAACAGCTGCCGGATGGCGGTCGCGTCGGGTTTGATCCATGGCTGCACGCCACCGGCCAGATCGCCGACCTGCGCAGACAGCTGGACGGCAGCGGCATCATGCTTGTGGATTGCGAAAACCTGGTGGACCGCATCTGGGAGGACCAGCCTGCACCGCCCGCAGAGCCCGTCATCGCCCACCCCGAGGCCTACGCCGGAGAGAGCGCCGCCGACAAATGCGGACGGCTGGCCAAGGGCCTGCGCGAGGCCGGACAAGAGGCCGCTCTGATCACCCTACCCGACAGCATCATGTGGCTGCTGAACATCCGCGGATCGGACATTCCACGCAATCCGGTCGCCCATGGCTTTGCCATCCTGCACAGTGATGCGCGTGTGGACCTGTTCATGGACCTGTCGAAACTGGAGGGGCTGGCGGATCATCTGGGCGCAGGCTTAACCGTACATCCACCTGCCGGTTTCCTGAATGCGGTGGGCGCGCTCAATGGCGCCGTGGCGGTGGACCGGGACAGCCTGCCGCAGATCGTTGCCGAGACTCTAGGCGACCGTCTTCGGCCGACAGGCGACCCCTGCGCCCTGCCCAAGGCCTGCAAGAACGCGGCAGAGATCGAAGGTAGCGCCGCCGCCCACCTGCGCGATGGCGCCGCTGTGGTGGAGCTGTTGGCTTGGCTCGACGACCAGGCCCCTGGCAGCATCACCGAAATCGACGTGGTCAAACAGCTGGAAACGCTGCGCCGCCGGGACGACAGGCTGCGCGATATCAGTTTTGACACCATTTCGGGCACCGGAGCCAATGGCGCCGTGATCCACTACCGCGTCACGGTCGAGACCGACACGGTACTGCAGGACGGCGATCTGCTGGTTCTGGACAGCGGCGGGCAGTATCTGGATGGCACCACCGACATCACACGCACCATTGCTATTGGCGCCCCGGGAGCCGAGGAACGCGCCGCCTTTACCCGCGTGCTGCAGGGCATGATCGCAATCTCGCGCCTGCGCTGGCCACAGGGACTGGCCGGGCGCGACATCGAGGCCATCGGGCGGATGCCGCTGTGGCTGGCCGGGCAGGATTTCAATCATGGTCTGGGCCATGGCGTCGGCGCCTACCTCAGCGTACACGAAGGCCCGCAGCGCCTCAGCCGTGCCTCTGCGGTACCGCTGCAGCCCGGCATGATATTGTCCAATGAACCGGGATATTACCGCGAGGGCGCCTTTGGCATCCGGATCGAGAACCTGATTGTCGCACAAAAGGCCCCTGCCCTGCCCGGCGGAGACGCAGAGCGGGACATGCTGGACTGGCGTACCTTGACCTTTGTCCCGATCGACCGGCGGCTGATTGACGCAGATATGCTATCAAGGGAAGAACGCGACTGGCTGAATGCTTATCATGCGCAGGTCGCCCAGAAAATCCGCCCGCAGATCAGCCCCGCCGCACAGGCCTGGCTGGATCAGGCGACTGCGGCGATCTGATACCCGGCTGATACATTGCCGGGGCAAGACATGCATACCAATGACGAGATGGGGAAAATCACATGAGCAAGATCCGAATTCGCAAGGCAGATGGCACCTGGGTGGTGCGCTCGGGCGGGGCCGTTCTGGGCGAAACCAACCGCGCATTGGAGCTGAGCGAAGAGGGTCATGCGCCGGTCATTTATTTTCCGCGCGAAGACATCGCCATGGCCTTTCTCGATCCCAGCAGCAAGACGACGCATTGCCCGCACAAGGGCGATGCCTCCTATTTTTCCATCGTGAACAAATCCTCGGTGACCGAGGACGCTGTCTGGAGCTATGAGGACCCAATCAGTGACGTGGGCGAAATAAAAGGCTATTTGGCGTTTTATCCCAGTGACTCGGTGAAGATCGAACAGATTTGAATCTGCCGGGTCAGCAGGGCCGCCTTTTACGGCACAGCTTCCAGGCGGCACAGCGTTTTACCGGCGCTGTGCCGTTTTCAAAGCCACTAAGAACCGATTGCAATCATTAAATTTTAACTGACCGACAGCGGTACCGCGCGACCTGCGCGTATTATTAACAATTATACAAAATTTTGGACCGCCTATACTTCCGTGCCCTTGCCAATGAGGGGTTCGAAGCTAGATCTCGGTCGGCACCTATTCCGGCGCCCACGGCCGGTCAAAGCGGCCCATCAGGACCGCCCCGATATCAGGATTTCAAAGTGGCCCAACAGCCTGAAAGCAGATCAGCCCTACAACAGTACAGAACGGACCAAATGCCGTTTTGCCTGTTCCAGAGCTTCCCCCGACCCAAAGACATTTGCGTCTCTGGCGCATTCGATTGCGTAGTTGACCAACGCTTCGAGGGCCGCCTGTTCTTTGTCCTGCTCGCTCGTTTTGTTTTGTACTTCGACCTCTTTCGGGTCGAATTTATAAGTACGCATATTTTCCCTTCCGCACCCCATTTACGCCCGTTGCCGTTAACTTTACTTAAAAAAGCGGTTCATCCAATCCAGCGAAAGAAAAAATTAATAAATGCGTGACGTAGATACATCTCAGTTGAGTGGTCGCCTGCTTCGGGTCTTTTTAACAGTTTACGATGAAATGTCTGTCAGCAAGGCGGCTGAGCAGCTGAACATCAGCCAATCCACCGTCAGTCACAACCTGGAAAAACTGCGCTGCATCATAGGCGACAAGTTGTTCGTGCAGGCCGGGCGCGGCATCGTGCCCAGCCCACGCGCGGAACGCCTGGTGCCCAAGGTCCGACGCCTGTTGGCCCAGATGGATGCGCTGGTGGACCATGGGGAATACGTCCCCGCCAATGACCCCGATCCGTTTGTGATCGCCACCAACGGCGGCGTTCTTGTCCCCGAGGTCAACCGAACCTGCACGCGCATCTGGCAGGAAGTTCCGAGAAAACGCATGGTGTTCCGCGAACTAGGCCCCAGCGCGAATGCCGAAAACCTGCTGGAGCGTGGGATTGCCGATTTTGCCATTGCCCCCCGCCCCGAAGTCTATCCCGCGACCCTGTGCCATGCGCATCTTTTCTCCGAGGGCTTCCGGGTCTTTTACGATCCTGAGGTGCGCGGACCGGTAAAGGACGTCTACGACTACTCTGGCGCCAGCCATGCCACGCTGGATTTCGGCGGCCCCTACAAAAGCACCGTGCAGAGCGCGCTGGAGGCCCTCAACCTGTCACGCGACATTGCCGTCAGCGTGCCGAATGTCTGGCTGCTGGCCGAAGTGATCCGTGGCACCGACACGGTTGCCACCCTGCCGGCCATGCTAATAAATTCTGCGTTCCGGGGGTTCAGCAGTTCACCGCTACCGCTGAGCGTTCCGGATGCAGAATTTGATCTGGTCTGGCATCGCCGGTTCGATGGATCATCCCGATTGGCATGGCTACGTGAGATTCTCACCGAAACCCTGAAACAGCCCGCCAGCTGAGGCACATCAGAACCGCCCCGGGTCTTAGCTGTGTTCCTCTGCAGCCGTTGCCACTAGGGCGCGGTTATAGGCCTTCAGCGCATCCACGTGGTAGAGCACCCCAAGAAGGCGGCCCTGCTGCTCAGCATCGCTCGGCGCGGGCACGTCATCCGGAGCAACCACCGGCAAGAACGGCACATCCGCCCGGTCGAACACCGGCAGCACCGCCTCCAGCGACTGATCGGGGCGCAGCATCAGTCCTTGATCAATCAGCGGAGCGCAGTCCTCTGGCGTGGCGCAGCGCGGATCCCCCAGCGGCCGCATCAACCCACCCACCTGCAACAGCGCCAGCAGATAGGCCTGCGGCCCGGCCGCGCAATGCAGATTGCGCCGCTCCAGCTGTGTCAGGAAGAACGACCGGTCCACCAGCCGCGAGGCCAGCGCCGTCGACAGGGAGACCGACACCATGACCGCAAGGCCGATCTGCCAGTCTCCGGTCAGCTCGAACACGATCAGCGTAGTCGAGATCGGCGCCCCTAGAACGGCTGCCGCGACCGCCCCCATGCCCGCAAAGGCGTAAAGCGTATGCGTCCCTGACACTTCCGGCAGGACCGAGGTCGCGATCAGCCCAAAGGACAGGCCGGTCATCGCCCCGATCATCAGCGACGGTGAAAACACCCCGCCCCCCATGCGTCCACCCATGGTGATGGCCACGGCAGCGGTTTTCACCACGGTGAACAGGATGGCCTGCGACAACACCAACCCACCGGTAAGCGCCAGCACCGTCGTCTCATAGCCAACCCCGATGATATGCGGAAACCAGATCGCAATCGCCCCCAGAAGAAATCCAGAGACCGCCGGGCGCAGCCAGCGCGGGATCGATAGAGCTGTCTGGATATCGGTTCCCACTCGATCTGCCCAAAAAATCGAGCGCATGAGCACCACGGCCACCAGTCCACAAATCAGCCCGAGCATCAAAAAGGCAGGTAGCTCCACATAGAACTGCAAGGCGCCCGGCGTGGTCAGCGTGAATTCCGTGACATCGCCATATTCCAACCGGTTGATCACCGTGCCCGCGACCGAGGCGATGGCGATGGGCGCAAAGGCATGCACAGCAAAATGCCGCAACACCACCTCAAGCGCGAACAGCGCACCGGCGATAGGCGCGTTGAAGCTGGCAGAAACTGCCGCTGCCACCGCACAGCCCAAAAGATCGCGCCCGGTGATGCCATCGGCCTTGATCCGGTCGCTGACCCAGCTGGAAATGACGCCTGCTAGGTGCACCACAGGTCCTTCACGGCCCGCCGATCCGCCGGTCGACAGCGTCAGGAAGGACGCCATGGCCGACCCAAGCCCGGCGCGAATTTCGACGCGGCCATTGCGCATTGCCGCCCCTTCGATCACATCGGCAACCGAACGCACCCGCCCATCGGGGGTGAAATTGTGCAGGATGATTCCGACGACCAGCCCACCCACGGTGGGGATCACCAGCAGCATGTACCACGGCAGATCCTGCGCGAAACTGTGCAGGAAATGAATATCCTCGGCGCCATAGATCCAAGCCTGAAAGGCGGTAATCCCCTTTCGGAACAGCAAGGCCGCAAAACCGGCAGAGATACCGATCAGCAAGGCGATCATCCAGAATTGAAACTGGCTTGGCCCGCGATGCAAAAGAATACGCCAGACATCGCGCAGCCATGCAAGACCCTGCATCGCCAGCACCTTTGCCCCGGTCCGGGAATTATGCTTCATTGTTCGCCTTCAGTTTCCTGCCCCCCTCAAAGCAGAGAAAAATTGCCAAACCACCAACACTGATCACACAGGACCGTGACCCGTGCGTCAGCCGGTCAGCAAGGCTCCGGCGGCGGCGCGCGCTTCTTTGGTGATGGTATCGCCAGACACCATCCGGGCGATTTCATCCACCCGTTCCGCATCATTCAGCGGCACCACCTCGGACAGGGTCATGCCATCGGTGACGCGTTTCTGCACCCGCCAGTGATGCGCGCCCTGGGCAGCGACCTGCGGCGAATGGGTGACGACCAGCACCTGCCCGCCCGAGGCAAGGGATTTCAGGCGCCGCCCCACCGCATCAGCAGTGGCACCACCGACCCCGCGGTCGATTTCGTCAAAGATCAGCGTCTTGTCGCGATCCTCGCCGCGCAAGCAGACCTTCAGGGCCAGCAGGAAGCGGCTCAGTTCCCCGCCCGAGGCGATCTTATTGAGCGGACCCGCCGGGGCACCGGGATTGGTCGCCACGGTAAAGGCAACATCGTCGTGGCCCTCCGGGCCCGGGGCGCCTGCGGTGATCCGGGTTTCAAAAACCGCGCGCTCCATCTTGAGGGGCGCCAGTTCAGCCATCACCGCTGTGTCCAGCGCCAGCGCGCTGTCGCGGCGCGCGGCACTCAGCGTCTCCGCAGCCGCTGCATAAGCCGCCTCGGCGTCGCGCAGTGCGGCCTCCTGATCGGCCAGATCCTTATCGCCTGCATCCAGTGCCGCCAGTTTTTCGCGCAGGGTATCGGCATAGGCGGCCAGATCATCAGGCAGAACGTCATGCTTGCGCGCCAAGGCACGGATCGCAAACAGTCGCTCTTCGCAATCTTCCAGATCGCCTGGATTGAAATCGAGCGCAGAAAGAACCCGTTCGACGCCATCCTGCGCATCGCCCAGTTCAATCATCGCCCGGCTGAGCGCCGCCAGCGGCTCTGTCAGCCCGATCTCCTCGGCGCCCTCAACACCTTCCAGCCAGCGCTGCGCCTCGCCCAGCGACGGATCGGCCCCCTCGCTCAGCAGCGCGTGAGCACGGGCGATATCGCCGCGGACCCGCTCTGCCCCCTGCATCTGGCGGCGGCGCGCATCCAGCGTCTCGTCCTCGCCTGGCTCCGGGTTCAGCTTGTCCAGTTCCTCAACGGCGTGACGCAGGAATTCCTCTTCGGCGCGCACCGCATCCAGTGCGGCGCGGGTGGCCTCCACCGTCTTGCGGGCCTTGGCGGCCGTCGCCCAGGCCGCACGGGTCTGCAACAGCAGGTCCGGCACCGCGGCAAAGGCATCCAGCAGGCTACGGTGGCCCTTGGGGTTCAGAAGGCCTCGATCATCGTGCTGGCCATGCAGTTCCACCAGAGTTTCCGACAGGGCGCGCAGCACCTCACCCGAGCAGCGCCGATCGTTCACCCAGGCGGTCTTGCGGCCCTCGGCAGTATTGACGCGGCGCAGGATCAGTTCGCGCCCGGCAGGCAGGCCTGCCTCTTCCAGAACCGCGTGGGCCGGATGGCCCTCGGACAGTTCGAATTCCGCCACCACCTCGCCCTGCGAGGCGCCCTGACGCACCAGTTCGGCGCGACCGCGCCAGCCCAGTACAAAGCCAAGGGAGTCGAGAAGGATCGATTTACCGGCGCCGGTTTCGCCGGTCAGCACGTTGAGACCGGCCTGAAAGTTCAGCTCCAGATGGTCGATGATCAGAATATCGCGGATATCAAGCGCGCGCAGCATTACTTTGCTCCGTTGCAAACGCTGTTACAGCCACTCGCCCTTGATCGACTGGCGATAGATCTGGCTCAGCCAGTTGTTCCCCCGGTCACGCATCTTCAGACCCTGCGACGTCAGCAGTTTATAGCTGTCCTCGTACCACTCTGTCGATTGATAGTTGTGCCCCAGGATCGCGCCGGCGGTCTGCGCCTCATCCACCAGACCCAGCGACAGATAGGCCTCGACCAGTCGGTGCAGCGCCTCTGGAGTGTGGCTGGTGGTCTGGAAATCCTCCACCACCACACGGAAGCGGTTGATCGCCGACGTGTAGTGTTTGTGGCGCAGGTAGTAGCGCCCGATTTCCATTTCCTTCCCCGCCAGATGGTCGAAAGCAAGATCGAACTTCAGGATTGCCGAGTTGGCATATTCGCTGTCGGGGTAAACCTCGATCACGGTGCGCAGAGCCTGCAGCGCCTGGAAGGTCAGCCCCTGATCGCGGCCGACTTCGTCGATCTGGTCATAAAAGCTCAGCGCCAGAAGGTATTGCGCATAGGCGGCGTCTTCGTCGGTCGGATAGAAATCGATGAACCGCTGCGCGGCGGCGCGGCTGTTTTCGTAATCCTTGGCACGGTGATAGGAAAAGGCCTGCATGATCAGCGCTTGTTTCGCCCATTCAGAATAGGGATAGAGGCGCTCGATCTCGGAGAAGTAAAAGGCCGCGTCCTTGGAACGACGGCGTTCCAGTTCGAACTCGCCGCGTTCAAAGATCTGTTTGGGGGTATAGCCGTCCAGCGCGCCTGCCTTTTCGGCCGCGCCACCGTCGCCGCCGCAGCCCGACAATGCAGCCATCAGAACAACCGCACCGATCCATTTGGCTCCTGCCCTGATGCCGATCATCTTTGCCTTACCTCACCGCATTTGACTCGCGGGTGTCCACCCCGGTTATGCCCGGTCTAGCACATTCAATTGGCGTGCAAAACGCCTTTAACCCACTTCGCCCTCACTTGGCAGAGATTGTCGGCCCGGGTCAAGCCTGCGGCGCCCCAGCGGTCGGTGCCGGACCACAGGGACAAATGAAAAAGGGCACCTAAGTGCCCCTGTCCGTCTTCCATCGGTGTCCTGATGATTGCGCTGATCCCTGCAGGGATCAGGCGACCTTGCGGATGGCTGCGGGAATTTCCCCCCAAACCAGCCCCTGCCCCGGCAGGCGGGCCACCATAGCCGCATCACACTCTACCAGACGCACCGCGCCGGGGGTTGCGAACAGCGCCCGCAGCAGGGTGTTGGTCAGGGCATGACCAGCACGCTCACCGATATAGCGCCCCATCAGCGGCGCACCGGCCAGCGCCAGGTCACCCAGCGCGTCCAGCATCTTGTGACGGACCGGCTCATCCGAATGGCGCAGACCTTCGCCGCTTTCGACCTCTTCACCATCGAAAACAACAGCGTTCTCGCCCGGCACACCGCCAAGAGCCAGGCCATTGGCCTGCATCGCCTCGACATCAGCGCGGCGGCAGAATGTACGGCTGTCGCACAGCTCGCGGGCGAAGGCTCCATTGCGCAGGTCCAGCGTCTTGCTCTGGCGTCCAATCGCCTGCTCAGCGAAATCAATGTGGAATTCGATCATCAGTCGGTCGCAGGGCAGAATGGTCGCCTTTGCGCCATCTTTTTCGACGCTGACCTCTTTCAGAACCTGCAGAACCTGCACCGGAGCAGACAGGCGACGCACGCCTTTCTGCATGATCCCGCGCACAAACAGCGCCGAGGAGCCATCAAGGATCGGCACTTCGGGTCCATCGATTTCAATCAGGGCGTTGTGCACACCACAACCAGCCAGTGCGGCCATCACGTGCTCAACGGTAGATACCGACACACCGGCGGCGTTGACCAGACGGGTGCACAGGGCAGTGCGCTCCACATAGTCCCAGCGGGCCGGGATGACAGAATTGCCCAAAGCGATATCGGTCCGTTTGAAACGGATGCCATGATCCGCCGCAGCCGGTTTCAGAACCATCCGCGCAGGCTGGCCGGAATGCAGGCCAGCGCCTTCAAATGTCACCGATGCTTTCAGGGTATTCTGCACCTTGTGCCTCTTTCTTCTGGGTCCGGCCATCTGGGGCCGTGTTGCCGATGATAGGTAAGGAAACGGGCACGCGGGCTCAACTCAATCTTTGTAACGGATTGAAACATCCCTGTAACGAATAGGCAAAACACTGCCTAGATGCGCGCAACCTTCTGTAACAAAAGGAAAAAGGGCCGCCAGATGGCGACCCTCTTCACGAGATATTCTGAAAAATCAGTTGGCCTGACGGCGCAGGAAGGCCGGAATTTCGATCCGTTCCTGATCCGGATCGGCCTGCTGTTGCGGTTGCGGCGCGGCGGATTGCTGCGGCGCGTGCTGCGGGGCCTGCGGCTGCTGACGCACCGGCTGAGGCTTCGCCTCACCGCCTTCGGCAGCGCTGCCGGTCATCCGGTGGATAAGCGAATTCAGGCCAAAGCGACGCTGTTCCTGCTGCGGTGCGGGCGCCTGCTGCTGTTGCGGAGCTGCGGCGGCCGGGCGCTGTTGCGGTTGCGGCGCGGGCTGTGGTGCCGCTTGCTGCGGCTGAGCCCGTTGCGCGGCGGCCTGCAGACGCACGATGGCCTCGGGCGACGGCGTGCCCGGCGCCGGAGCTTTAGGCGCGACAAAACTGTCGGCCCCACCTTCGGCGGCATCGGCCTGCGGCTGGAACTCCGGAACCTGCGGCTGATAGGCAGGCGGCGGCAGGCCGTCGTCATCATAGGCTTCGGTCTCAGCCGGAGCTGCTTCGGCCTGCGATGCGGTGGCGTCCAGACCTTCGAACAGGGTCGGCTCCTCGTGCGAGGCTTCCGTGGCTGCGACGACGGGCTGTTCAACCGGCTCGTCCAGCTCCAGCGGCGCGGCACGGGTCTCTTCAACGCTGACGGTTTTCTTCAACGGCGCCGACATCGGACGGCGTGCAACCGGCATGTCGGTGTTCACGTCGGAAGCATCGATACCGGTGGCCACGACGGACACGCGCATCTTGCCTTCCATTTCGGTGTCCAGGGTCGAACCGACGATGATATTCGCATCCGGGTCCACCTCTTCGCGGATCCGATTGGCAGCCTCGTCCAGTTCGAACAGGGTCAGGTCGTGAGCGCCGGTGATGTTGATCAGAACGCCGCGCGCACCGCGCAGGCTGATTTCGTCCAGCAGCGGGTTGGCGATGGCCTTTTCTGCGGCCTGAATGGCGCGATCTTCGCCTTCGCCCTCGCCTGTGCCCATCATCGCCTTGCCCATTTCGTCCATCACGGCACGAACATCAGCAAAGTCGAGGTTGATAAGGCCCGGACGGACCATCAGGTCGGTCACGCCTTTGACGCCCTGGTACAGGACATCGTCCGCCATCGAGAAAGCCTCGGTGAAGGTGGTTTTCTCATTGGCCAGGCGGAACAGGTTCTGGTTCGGGATGATGATAAGCGTGTCGACGACCTTCTGCAGCGCCTCAACGCCGTCCTCGGCCTGGCGCATACGCTTGGCGCCTTCGAACTGGAACGGTTTGGTCACGACACCCACGGTCAGAACACCCAGCTCACGGGCGGCCTGCGCAATGATCGGCGCGGCGCCGGTACCGGTGCCACCACCCATCCCGGCAGTGATGAAGCACATATGCGCCCCGGCCAGATGATCGACGATCTGTTCGATGCTTTCTTCAGCGGCGGCCGAGCCGACCTGCGGACGGGCACCTGCGCCCAGACCTTCGGTGACTTTGATGCCCAGCTGGATCCGGCTTTTCGAGGCGCTTTGCTGCAAGGCCTGCGCATCCGTATTGGCGACGACGAAATCGACCCCTTCCAGCGCCTTCTCGATCATATTGTTGACCGCGTTTCCACCCGCGCCACCGACACCGAATACGGTGATCTTTGGCTTCAGCTCTTCCTGTCCGGGCAACGAAAGGTTCAATGTCATGCTCTTTCCGCCTGTGTTGATAGCCCTCCCGCAAGGGCCTTTTCCTGACTTTTCTGCGGAAATTGTACCGCAGCCTCGGAGTCGCGTCATCCCAAAAAGCGTCGGCGGCTACAAAATATGGCCCCTGATCCATGGAAATCTGCGGTATTTCGCCTAAGACGACAGATCTAGCGGTTAATTAGCAGCTCCCCCACAAACACCAGAAAACCCCGACGCCCATAGGCACCGAATTCCTATTCTGAGTTATCGCGGTCTGGCCACTGCCCGGCCTTCAGACTCGTCGCTTAATGCGTCCGTTAACCCGAAACTAACGGTTTCGGGCGGCGCTGTCACGGGGGGCAAGGCCCACAAAGGCGACTTTTTTCAGGCTCAATATCGCCTCGCGTGCGGTGCAGGTCGCCAAAATTCAACCGGTGTGGGCGCAGGCCCTACCAATTGTCTTTGAACCACTTCACCGCGCGGCGCAGAGAGCGGGCCGGATAGCGGTCGACCGGCATTTCGAAATCCCACCATTCGTCCTGCGGATGCGCCGCAAAGAGACTGAGCCCCACGGCCGAGGCAAAACCCGGCCCGGTCGCCGATTGCGGTAGGCCGTGGACGCGAAGTGGACGTCCGAGGCGCACCTGCTGACCAAGGATACGACTGGCTAGGGCATCAAGCCCCATGATCTGGCTGGAGCCACCGGTCAGCACGATCTGCTGGCTGGGCAAATATTCAAACCCCGCCGCGTCCAGACGGACCCGCACCTCTTCCAGAATTTCCTCGACCCGCGGGCGCATGATGCCGATCAGCTCGGCCCGGCTAACGGTGCGCCGGTCGTGCTCCCAGTCGCCGGTATCCCCGCCAATATCGATCATATCGCGGTCGTCGGCGCCGGTAGCATGAACGCCGCCGCAAAAGGTCTTGATCCGCTCGGCATTGGCCATCGGAACACCCAGCCCCATAGAAATGTCGCTGGTGATATGATCGCCGCCCATGCGCACAGCATCGGCATAGATCATATGTTTCTTCATGAAGACCGAGATCGAGGTCGACCCGCCGCCCATGTCGATACAGGCCGCGCCGAGTTCCTGCTCATCCTCGACCAGCGCCGCATAGCCCGAGGCATAGGCCGACGAGGCAATACCCGCCAGTTCAAGGTCGCAGCGCTGAATGCAGCGCATCAGGTTCTGCACGGTGGCAGAATCCACCGTCAGCATATGCATGTCCACCGACAGGGTCTGCCCCATCTGACCGCGCGGATCTGACAGGCCCGAGCGGTTATCCAGCGCGAAATTCACCGGCTGAGCATGGACCACTTCACGCCCGGCGCCGTAATCCGGCACCTCGCAGGCAGCCAGGACGCGGGCGATCTCGTTCTCCGACACTTCCTGCGCCTGAAGTTCTACCTTTGCATCCAGCCCGTAAGATCGCGGGTTGGCCCCGGCGAAGCAGGCGATCACGTGGTCGACACGCACACCTGCCATCTTCTGCGCGGCCTGAACGGCGGTGCGGATGGCTCGCTCAGTTTCCTGCATGGCGGAGATTTCGCCGAACTGCACCCCGCGCGAGCGGGTGGTCGCGGCGCCGATAACCCGGAAGCCGGATTGACCGGCAAGCGACCCGATGGCGCTGTCCTCATTGGGCTGAGCGGAACCGTCAAAGCGCAGCACCAGACAGGCAATCTTGGAGCTGCCCACATCCAGAATGGCCACGACACCGCGCTGCAATGCCTGCCGCCGCATCTGCCGCATGGCACGCTGCGATTGATAAAGATCCGTCATCTTACAGCCCACCCCCGTTCATTTCCCTGATCCGCCACCAGTTTTCCACTGCATTTTCTGTCATCCGGACCGTCGGCCGCTCCGCGATCCGCATATCCACGGCGGCGACATCACGTTCCAGCAGATCCTTGACCTCGCTGACGACGATCACCCGCTCCAGCGCCTGCACCGGGTTGTCCTCGGGCAGCAGGATCCGCTGACCGCGATCCAGAACCACGTCCCAACGCCGTTCGCCAACCCGTACCAACCCCCGTAACCGGTCGCCAAGCGGGCTGGCTGCCGCCAGAAGTCGCATCGCCTCCTCGGCCTCGCGATTGGCCCCACGCCCGGCAATGAGCGGCAGATCCGGGTGCAGCTTGCGCTGGCCCAGCTCGGCGACATGGGCGCCGGTTTCATCCAGCAGCGCCAGCCCGTCGCGGCTGCGCCAGATCAGCGCCGGTTTGCGCTCTTCCACATTGACTTGAAGAATACCGCCCGGACGGATCCGCACGCTGGCGGTACGCACCGGGTCAAGCCCTTCGATCACGTCGCGGATCTGCCCCAGATCCAGATCAAAAGAGCTGATCGGGAAATCGAGCGGCACCACCTCGCGGATATCTTCGGAGACGCTGGTCCCTGCCCCGTCGATGGCCATGACGTTGACCATGAATTCAGGACGCTCCTCGATCGAGGCGCGGATCGAATTGATCGTGCCCTGCAAGGCGTCGCGCCGCCCTTCATCCGCCAGAAACGCGGTTCCCGCCGCAGCCAGCAGGCAGATCGGCACCCCGACACGCAGACCGAACCGGATCCCTGGCGTCAGCATCCAGCGCTGCAATCGGTACTTCAGACGGGAAGGCGCCGGATCGGACGCTCCGCTGTGTTCCTTGCTCTTGCGCCGGATCAGCGACCGCATGAGGCGTCCTCCACCATCCATGCGCAAAGCTGGCCAAAGGTGATGCCGAAATGTTCGGCTTGCTCGGGCGCCAGCGAAGTCGGCGTCATGCCGGGCTGAGTGTTGGTTTCCAGGATGATCAGCCCCGCAGCGCCGCGGCTTTCGTCCCAGCGGAAATCGGTGCGGCTCACGCCCCGGCAGCCCAGTGCATCATGGGCGCGTTTGGCGTATTCTAGGCACAGATCGAAAATCTCCTGCGGCAGATCCGCAGGCAGCACATGGCGTGATCCGCCCGGCTGATATTTCGCATCATAATCGTACCAGCCATCGGTCAGAATGTCAGTCACGGTCAGTGCCTTGTCGCCCATCACGGTCGCGGTCAGCTCGCGCCCCGGGGCATAGGTTTCAACCATCACCTGATCGGGCATGTCGTCCGAGAGTTTCGGCGGCGCATTGGCGGCCTCATGCACCAGGTAGATTCCAACGCTGGAGCCTTCATTATTGGGTTTGACCACATAGGGAGGCGCCATCACATGGGACGCCTCGACCTCAGAGCGGGCGCAGATTTCGCTGGCCACCACCGGCAGGCCAACGCTGCGGAACAGGGATTTGCTGCGCTGTTTGTCCATCGCTAGCGCCGAGGCCAGCACACCAGAGTGGGTATAGGGAATACGCATCCATTCCAGAAGGCCCTGCACGCAGCCGTCTTCGCCCCAGCGACCGTGCAGCGCATTGAACACGACGTCAGGTGCCGCAGCTTCAAGCTGCGCACACAGATCCGGACCCGCGTCCAGTTCGATCACCTGATAGCCTTCGCCCCTTAGCGCGGCGGCGCATTCACGCCCGGAGGACAGGGACACCTCACGCTCAGCCGAGGGGCCGCCCATCAATACCGCCACTGTCGGGAGTGTCCTGCTCGACTCACTCACCACAAGTGCCTCAATTCATCGGGCTTAACGCCCCTGTTTCTCGCGTCCGTTATTCGGCCGCGTTCATTATTCTGGGATCACCACCGCATCGGCGACAGAGATCCTTTTGCTTGCATCAGAAGGCAATCATGCCGTGGGGCGCGGCAAATCACGTCCCATAGGTCATCATACTGCCCAAAGAGTTACCGGGACCTTAACGTCCTCTTTACCAACCTTAATGGATGTCTCTTTCTTGCCCGAATTTCACACGCCGTTCCAGCCAAAACAATCATGCCGGAGCGAATGATTGCGAATTCCCCACACTCGCCCAGCGCGGCGTGGATTACGGGTGACACTGACAGGGCTCGCGCCACTTTAGTCCGGCAGGTTTTCGCCGATCCGCATGATTTCCCACTGCAGGGTAATGCCGGAATTCTCCAGCACCTTGCCACGCACCTCTTCTCCCAACGCCTCCAGATCGGCGGCGGTGGCATCGCCGGTATTGATCAGGAAATTCGGGTGTTTCTCGCTCATCTGCGCACCGCCAAGGCGGGCACCGCGTAGACCGGCATCCTCGATCACTTTCCAGGCTTTTAGATCGTGCACATCGCCCGCCTTCCCGGTCGAGGAAAACCCCGCCGGATTGCGAAAGGTGGAGCCGGCCGAACGATCCTTGACAGGTTGCGTTTCATCGCGCTTCTTCAGCTGCTCTTCCATCCGGGCATGAAGTGCCTCCGCCTCACCCCGGGGCGCCTTGAAGGTCGCCGAAACCAAAACCGCGCCTTCGGGGAAAGTGGTCTGGCGATAGGCAAAATTCAGGTCTTCCGGGCCAAGTATCTGCAGCTCCCCGGCCCGCGTCACCACGGTGGCGGTGTGGAACACATCGGCGGTATAAGAGCCATAGCAGCCCGCGTTCATCCGCACCGCGCCGCCGATGGAACCGGGGATGGTGCGCAGGAAAGTCAGATCCAGCCCCGCATCAGCCGCCTTGCGCGCCACATGGGCATCCAGCGCCGCCGCGCCTGCGGTCACGGTGTCGCCGTCGATTTCAATCTGGTTGAAGCCACGCCCCAGCCGGATCACCACCGCGCGGATACCCCCATCCCGCACGATCAGGTTCGAGCCGACCCCCATGGGAAAGACCGTAACATCCCCAGGCAGGGCGCGCAGGAACTCCTGAAGATCATCACGATCAGCAGGCTGAAACAACACATCCGCAGGCCCGCCCACACGCAGCCAGGTCAGCTCCGACAGGCTGCGCCCCTCGGTCAGGCGTCCACGCACGGCAGGAAGGGATTTAGTGATTTCGGTCATGATGTGCCACTCGTTCGGTTTCCTGCAGGGTTTAAGGCAAACCCGAATGGGAAGAAAGTACTGCCAATCCCCCCGCATACCCCCTTAGAACCCGCCATCAGCCGCGCAGGACCACCCGGCGCAGCCAGCGGCCCAGATAGATCACCGGATAGCGCAACACGCTCATCCCTGCGGCCAGCACCGCCAGCCCCCACCATGGACCGTTTTCATAGGTGACATAGCCAAGGATCGGGATGCCGACGGCGATCAGTGCATAGGCGCGGCGCCAGTGATTGTCGCGGCTGGGTATCATGGCAAGGACATTGGCCGTCAGCGCCCAAAGCGCGGCAAGGATCAGGGACAGGCTCACAACATACCTCCCACGGCTGAAATCAGGGCGATGGTGGACAGAACAAGCCCCACAATCGGCACCGCCATCGGCACCTGAAAGGGCGCCCCGGGCGCGTGGCGTTTCTGCAAGATCAGCGCGAGGTTCACCAATACAAAGACCGAGAGCAACACCGAGGAAGTGACCTCGGCCAGCCGATCCACCGAGAAGAACAGGGCCGTCAGGATCACCGCCGCACCCAATACCAGCGTGGCCAGCACTGGCGTTCCGAACCGGGGGTGGGCGTGGTGGAACAGGGCCAGCGCCGGACTGCGTTTGCCCAATCCGAACAGCACCCGCGAGGCCATGACGATCTGCGCCAGGATCCCATTGAGCGCAGCAAAGACCGCGATATAGGACAGGAAATCGGGGTTCGATCCGCGCGCTGTCTGCCAGACCAGTGCCAGCGGGCTGCTGGATTGCGACAGGTCGGCCACCGGGACAGTACGAACCGCAGCCCAGCAGACCAGCGCATAGATGATCGATGTGATGGTCAGCGACAAAAGGATCGCCTTCGGCATGGTGCGGGTCGGCTCCGAGACCTCCTCGGCCATGTTGACGATGTCTTCAAACCCGATGAAGGCAAAGAAGGCCAGAACCGCACCAAGGCCAAGGCCCGCCCAGACGGTAAGGCCCGGCAGGTCCTGCGGCAGGGCCCAATCCGGCGACACATCGCCGGTGCCACCGGCCCAGATCACCAGCGCAAGCCCGGTCAGCTCAATCGCGGTAAAAACCGCCGCCAGCGAAAGGCTTTCCAGAACGCCAATCACGGCCACCGCCACCAGCGCCAACCCCATGGCGATGATCGCAAGGGTTCCATCCACGCCGGTTGCCGCCGTCAGATACCCAGCCCCGCCGCGTAGCACCGCGCCGGCAGAGACGGTTCCGGCCACAACCACGGCCAGCCCCACCAGCAAGGCAAGGGACTGCGAGCCAAACCCCTGCCCGACAAAGGCTGCCTCTCCGGCAGCTTCGGGCACGCGTGAGGAAAACTCCGCATAGCTGAGCGCAGTGGGCGCGGCGATCAGCCCTGCCAAAACAAAGGATAGCGGCGCCCAGATCCCGGCGTCGGCGACAACCGCTCCGACCAGAACGTAGATCCCGGCCCCGACCATGACGCCGACGCCGTAGGCGGTCAGAAGACCAAGGCCAATACGGCGTTTCAGCGGCTCAGCCATGGCAATGTCCTTTCGCGGGGGCTATTGGCTTTTGCTTAGCCGCTCGGGCAGCCCGTTGGCCCAGGCGCTGATGGTACCTGCGCCGAGGCAGACGACCATGTCACCGGGGCGCGCCTGTTCACGCACCAAACGCTCCAGATCGTCCTCGTTCAGCAGCGCGCGGGCGTGGCGATGGCCATGACGGATGAGCCCTGCCACTAGATCGTCGCGGCTGGCGCCCTCAATCGGATCCTCACCGGCGGCAAAGACCTCGGCGATGGCGACCACATCGGCATCGTTGAAGCAGGCGCAGAAATCATCAAACAGGGAAGACAGGCGTGAATAGCGGTGCGGCTGGTGCACGGCGATGACACGAGCATTGCTATCAGCGCCAACCGCCTGACGCGCGGCCTTCAGCACGGCGGCGATTTCCACCGGGTGGTGGCCATAATCGTCGATCACGGTGACACCGTTCACTTCGCCCACCTTGGTGAAACGGCGGTTGACCCCGCCGAATGCCGCCAGCGCAGCGCGGATTTCCTCGCCTTTCATGCCCAGATGGCGCGCCACGGCCACTGCCGACAGGGCGTTGGAGACGTTGTGATCCCCCGGCATCGGCAGCGTGCAGCCTTCGATCTTCTGACCTTCGGCCTGCAATAGGATGTCGAAATGGGCAACGCCTGCCTTGTAGATCAGGTTCACGGCACGAACATCCGCCTGTGCATTGAAACCATAGGTGACGACGCGGCGGTCGGTGATGCGCCCCACCAGCGCCTGCACCTCGGGGTGGTCGGTACAGCAGACCGCGACACCATAAAAAGGAATGTTCGAGACGAAGTTGTAAAACCCGTCGCGCAAAGTATCAAAGTCGCCCCAATGCTCCATATGCTCGGGGTCGATATTGGTGACGACGGCAATGGTCGCAGGCAAACGGTTGAAGGTGCCGTCGCTTTCGTCCGCCTCGACCACCATCCATTCGCCCTGCCCCATGCGGGCGTTCGATCCATAGGCGTGAATGATGCCGCCGTTGACCACGGTGGGGTCGAAATTCCCGGCCACCATCAGCTCGGCCATCATCGTGGTCGTGGTGGTTTTGCCATGGGTGCCGGCAATGGCGATGTTGGATTTCAACCGCATCAGCTCGGCCAGCATTTCGGCCCGGCGCACAATGGGCAGCCCCCGGCGGCGTGCCTCGTCCAGTTCCGGGTTGCCCGGTTTGATCGCTGAGGAAATCACGACGACTTCAGCGTCTTCCAGGTTCTCAGCCCGCTGACCTTCAAAAACCAGCGCACCGAGGCTCTCGAGCCGCTGGGTGATCTTTGACGACTTGAGGTCAGACCCCTGCACCACATAGCCAAGGTTGAGCAGCACCTCGGCGATGCCGGACATGCCGATACCGCCGATGCCGACAAAATGGATCGGGCCAACATCTCCGGGCAATTTGGTTGCGGGCGTCATGGTCTATCCTTCCTCCGCCAGCTGTTCGACCAGAGCCACCAGACGATTGGTGGCATCGGGAACGCCGACACTTAATGCTGCTTGGGCCATCTGGGCGGCCGCGTCGGGGGCGCTCAGAACGGCAGAGATCTGCTCTGACAGCGCCTGAACGTCAAGGGCGCTTTCGGGGATCAGCACCGCCCCGCCCGCATCAACCAGCCCACGCGCATTAGCGCTCTGGTGGTCTCCCGCCGCGGCGGCGAATGGGATCAGGATCGACGGGCGGCCGATGACCGAGATATCGGCAACCGACGAGGCCCCGGAGCGCGAGATCACCAGCTGCGCCTCGCTCATCCGTGCGGGCACATCGTGAAAGAAAGGCTGAACATCGGCAGCAATGCCATGTTCGGCGTAAAAGGCGCTGACGCGTTCGCCATCCTCATCGCGCGCCTGATGGGCCACGCGCAGATGGCGACGGATCCCTTCGGGCAGGGCTGCAATCGCGCCGGGCACCACATCGGACAGGATGCGCGCGCCTTGGCTGCCGCCCATCACCAGCACCGACATCGGATAATCGCCCGGTGGGATATAGGCCGCGCCCGCGCGCTCCAGCACGGCGCGGCGCACCGGGTTCCCAACATGCACGCCTTTGGCACCCTCAGGCAATTCGGTCGGCCATACGCCGCAGGCCACCTGCGCTACGCGTTTGGCAAACAACTGGTTCACCCGGCCCAGAATACCGTTCTGTTCATGGATCATCCGGGGCAGCCCCAGCAGCGTCGCCGCGCCCAGCGCCGGGATCGACGGATAGCCGCCAAAGCCCACCACCGCGTCGGGGCGGTCACGCCGCATCTGCAGGGCCATGCTGGCAATGCCCCCGGCGATCTTCGGTCCTACCAGCGCCTTGGCCAATAGTCCGCCGCGGGCAAAGGTGGCCGAGGACACCTCGGTGATTTCCACCGTATGAGGAAAGCCGCCGGTATAGCGGGCGCCGCGCGCATCGGTCGACAGTTTCACCCGCCAGCCCTTGCGTAGCATCTCTTCGGCCAGGGCCTGCGCCGGGAACATGTGCCCCCCGGTGCCGCCTGCCGCCATCAATAGCAGTTTCTGTGTCATAAACCCGCGTCGTTTCGTACCTAATGCGTCAGCCGCGACCGCGACCACGCAGATAATCTGCAATCTCACCCTGTGGGCGCGAACGGGTAAAGGCCAGCAGCATTCCCATGGCAATGCCCGTCGCGATCAGCGAAGAGCCACCATAGCTGACGAATGGCAGGGTCATGCCCTTGGCCGGCAAGAGCCGCACCGCAACCCCCATGTTGATCATGGCCTGCACCCCGAACATGCAGACCAAGCCTGTCCCCGCGAGCCGCACGAATGTATCGCGCTCGCGCATCAGACGGAATAGCGAGCGCACAACCACAGTGGCGTAAAGCCCGATCAGCACCGTAACCAAAACCAGCCCGTATTCCTCGGCAGCAACCGCGACGATGAAATCGGTATGGGCATCAGGCAGCGACCATTTCACCTGCCCCTCCCCGACTCCAACGCCGAACAGCCCGCCTTCGCGGATAGCATTGGTGGCATAGCCAAGCTGGGTAGTGGGATCGATATCCGGGTTCAGAAAGCCGTCGATGCGGCGGGCAAAGTGTTCGGAACTGGAATAGGCCATCACACCGCCCATGACCACAACCGCCGCCATGCCAACCAAAAGCAGCATCGGCGCCCCGGCCACAAAATACATCACGCCCCAGCCGAACAACGTCAGCGAGGCCTGACCAAAATCGGGCTGCATCACCAGCATCAGCACCACGCTCATGCACAGGCCAAAGGAAATCAGCGTGCCCGGCGGGCCGTTGATCTGCTGGCTCGAGGCAATCATCCAGGCCGCAACCACGACAAAACCGGGCTTCAGGAACTCGGACGGCTGCAGCGATGCAAAACCCAGCGAATACCAGCGTACCGCGCCTTTGCCGAAATCGGTCCCGAAAATAGGCAGCAGCGCCAGCGCCACAAAGGCGAGAGCAAAGCCGATGATCGCAAGCCGCCGCACCAGCGTCGGCGACATCATCGAGGTCAGCACCATGGCGACCAGAGCCGCCCCGCCGAACACCGCTTGTCGCTGCACATAGTGGAAATTGCCGAACCCGTTGCGCTCGGCCAGCGGCACTGAGGCTGCAAGCCCCAGAAGCAGCCCCAGCACGAACAACATCAGGACGCAAGACA
This sequence comes from Pseudophaeobacter sp. 1A16562, assembly GCF_041008785.1. Classification (NCBI taxonomy): domain Bacteria; kingdom Pseudomonadati; phylum Pseudomonadota; class Alphaproteobacteria; order Rhodobacterales; family Roseobacteraceae; genus Pseudophaeobacter; species Pseudophaeobacter sp. 1A16562. The sequence goes on from NZ_JAXGFT010000020.1 coordinate 49,573, forward strand.
TCGTCCATTTGTCCAAGGTCCGCCACCATTTGGGAAGAATAGGTTCACCTGATTGTACAGGAACCGCACCATAGACCATCTCAGTCATGGAAACACCGCCGCTCTTTGCCTCGTGATACGCCCCGTTTTTCGGGGTCTGTATTGGAACAGTAACGCGAAACCCGTGATCAGACCAGAGTCTTGATCCCGGCGCGGCAGGATTTTGCGCCCGGGACAGTTCCCTTGCGCGAGAGGTCATTCCATGGTCGATGCCCTTATGCAGGTAAACACCGTGATTCTTGGCGCTGGCGCAGCCGGCATGATGTGCGCAGCCCATACCGGCGGCAGCACGCTGGTGGTCGACCACGCCAAGGCGCCGGGCGAAAAGATCCGCATTTCCGGTGGCGGGCGCTGCAACTTCACCAACCTTTACGCCGATCCGAGCAACTACCTCTCTGGCAACCCTCATTTCTGCAAATCCGCGATGGCGCGCTATACGCAATGGGATTTCATCTCACTCGTGGACCGCCATGGTATCGCCTGGCACGAGAAAACCCTCGGGCAGCTTTTTTGCGACGGCTCAGCGAAACAGATCGTCTCGATGCTGACATCAGAGATGGCAAAGGCCGGGGCCGAATTGTGGCTGCAGACCTCCGTGGGCCCCGTTGAACAGCGCGATGATGGCTTTGCCCTGACACTGACCAAAGACGGCAAGGATCACCACGTCACCTGCCGCAATCTGGTGCTGGCGACAGGCGGCAAATCCATCCCCAAGATGGGCGCGACCGGTCTCGCCTATGACATCGCCCACCAGTTCGCCCTGCCGGTGACCGACACCCGCCCCGGCCTTGTCCCCTTCACCTTCCCCGAGGGACGCTTTTCCGCCCTGGCCGGTGTCTCCCTGCCCGTGCGCCTTTCCAACGCGCGCGCCAGTTTCGACGAGGCGCTGCTCTTCACGCACCGCGGCCTCTCTGGTCCTGCGGTGCTGCAGCTTTCCTCCTACTGGCAGGTGGGAGAGGAAATCACAGTGAACCTCGCCCCCGAAAGCGATATCTTCGCGGCGCTACGCAGCCAGCGGCAGATCGCGGGCAAGCGCGCGATTGCCACCGAACTGGCGCGCCACCTGCCTGCCCGTTTGGTGGATTATCTGAAAGAGGCGCTCACCCCGGCCTACGACCTGACGGCCCGCCTCGCCGATCAATCCGACGCCGCCTTGCAAGCCCTCTGCGATCAACTCAACCAATGGCAGCTGACACCCGGTGGCACCGAAGGCTACCGCACCGCCGAAGTCACCCTGGGCGGCATCGACACCGATGCGCTCTCCTCAAAAACCATGCAGGCCCAATCCCGCCCCGGTCTCTACGCGATTGGCGAAGCGGTGGATGTGACCGGCTGGCTTGGCGGCTACAACTTCCAGTGGGCCTGGGCCTCGGGCCATGCCGCAGGCACGGCCATCGCCGCCACCCGCTGATCGCCACCATTGATCGCGCGCCCGGATTTCCGCTTCGGAGCCACCCTCGCCTGTGACCCGGCAGTCAAATCCGTCGCAGGGGCGCCAGTCAAATTGCCGAGGGGCCCCGCCAGCGGCGGGGAGACGGCCATTTTGCTTGCGCCGCAAAGGCGGGTTTGGCAGGGCAGAAGCAGGACGAGGGTGGAACCGAAACGGATTTCCGCTTGGGTGAGCCCGAAGCCCTTAACCGTTTTCCAATCTGCGCGTGACCTCGGCGATGAAATCCTCACCGCGCTGCTCGAAGTTGTCATATTGATCGAAACTGGCCGCTGACGGCGCGAGCAAAACCGTGTCGCCCGGCTCAGCCTCTGCCATCGCCTGCGCCACTGCCTCACCCATGGTGGTGCAGACCACAGCGTCCACATCCAACTGCATGGCAAAGGTCGCCGCCTCGCGGCCGATCACATAGGCCCGACGCACCGAACCTGTGTGACCTTTCAGGGCCTCCAGCCCGCCATCCTTTTCCAGTCCGCCGCAGATCCAGCGGATATTGCCAAAGGCGCTCAGCGCCTTCACTGCGCTGTCCACATTGGTGGCCTTGCTGTCGTTGACGTAGCGCACCCCGCCCGCCTCAGCGATGGTCTGGCTGCGGTGCGGCAATCCGGGATAACTCTCCAGCCCGCCTTCGATCATCCGCGGCGCCAGCCCTAGCGCCCGCGCGGCGGCATAGGCGGCGCAGGCGTTCTGATGGTTATGCGCCCCCGGCAAGCCCTGCATCGCACGCAGATCGATCGAGGCCACCTGCCGCCCCTTGCGGTATTCGCTCAAAAACCCTTTGCGGGCAAAGACCTGCCAACCCGGCCCTGTCAGTTTCTGCGCTGCCGAGATGCGGATCACACGGTCATCACTGGCGGCCTCGGACAGTTGTCCGGCCAGAAACAGCCCTTCATCCTCATCGATACCGACAATGGCGCGATCCGGGCCGCCTTCTGCGAACAGGCGCCGCTTGGCCGCGAAATAGCCGCCCATGCCGCCATGCCGGTCCAGATGATCCGGGCTGAGGTTGGTGAAGACCGCCACATCCGGGGTCAGCGCCCGCGCCAGTTCGGTCTGATAGCTGGACAGCTCCAGCACGATCACGCCGCCATTGCCCGGCGGGTCGATATCCAGAACCCCGCGGCCGATATTGCCCGCCATCTGGCTGTCGCGCCCCGCCTGCTCAAGAATATGCTGCAGCAGCGCCACGGTGGTGGATTTGCCGTTCGATCCGGTGATGGCCACCACCTTGGGCGGCTGATCGAACTTGTCCCATTCTCCCGTCGCGACCGAGCGGAAGAACAGCCCGATATCATTGTCCACTGGCACCCCGGCCATCAGGGCCGCGCGCACAACCGGGTTGGGCTTTGGGTAGAGATGAGGAATACCCGGGGACACGATCAGGCTGGCGATCCCGTCAAAGGCACCAGCCCGGCTCAGATCGGCGCAGGAGACCCCCTCCGCCTCGGCCCGCTCCCGCGCCTCCGGGTTGTCATCCCAGCAGATCGCCTCGGCGCCGCCAGCCCTGAGGGCCCGCGCCGTAGCAAGGCCGGAGCGCCCCAATCCAAGAACGGCGACCCGCGCCCCTTCAAACCCTCTGACCGGGATCATGCCCACCCTCATCCTTTGATCAAATTTCGGCGCAGAGTGCACCGCCATCACGGCCTTTGCAAGCCGCCGCAAACCACCCCCGTGCGCGCATTTTGCGCGCGCCACTCCCCCCCGTGACAGGCGGGCCTACCCGTCGAAGGGGGCGGGCGTTTTCCGCATGCCAAGCGTAAGACCGCCGCACAAAAAAGGAGGCCGCAGCCTCCTTTTTCGACCTTATGACGTGCAAGTGCTCAGCGCACTTTCAGCGTTGCCAGACCAATCATCGCCAGGATCAGCGAGATAATCCAGAATCGGATCACGATGGTCGGCTCCGCCCAGCCCTTTTTCTCATAGTGATGGTGAATCGGCGCCATCAGGAACACCCGGCGGCCGGTGCGTTTGAAATAGAGCACCTGAATGATCACACTCAGCGCCTCGACCACAAAAAGCCCGCCAACAATGGCCAGCACCAGCTCGTGCTTGGTGGCCACCGCGATAGCGCCCAGCGCACCGCCCAAGGCCAACGAGCCGGTATCCCCCATGAACACCGCTGCGGGCGGCGCATTGTACCACAGGAACCCCAGTCCGGCGCCGAACAGTGCCATGGTGAAGATAAAGATCTCGCCGGTGTCCTTGACGTAGTGAACGTCCAGATACTGGGAGAAGTCGGCCCTCCCCACGACATAGGCGATCACCCCCAGCGTCAGACCGGCGATCATCGCCGGCACAATCGCCAGACCATCCAGACCATCGGTCAGGTTCACCGCATTGGCCGAGCCGACGATAACGCAGACGGTAAAGGGAATGTAGAACAGGCCCAGATTGATCAGCGTATCCTTGAACACTGGCATCGCCAGCTGGTTCTGCAGCTCTGCCCCGTGATAGGCCGAGGCCCAGACCGCCGCGACCACTGCGATCAGAATGCCAAGCCCCAGCCGCAGCTTGCCCGGCACCCCGGCAGTGTTCTGCTTGGACACCTTGGCGTAGTCATCGGCAAAGCCAATCAACGCAAAGGCCAGCGTCACAAAAAGCACCAGCCAGACAAAGGGATTGTCCCACCGCGCCCAGAGCAGCGTCGAGGTCAACAAGGCGCCGACGATCAGCAAACCTCCCATGGTCGGGGTCCCGGCCTTGGAGAAATGCCCTTCGGGTCCGTCGTCGCGGATCGGCTGCCCCTTGCCCTGCCGCTTGCGCAGCACATCGATCAGCGGCCTGCCGAACAGGAAGCCAAAGACCAGCGCCGTCATGAAGGCCCCTCCGGCCCGGAAGGTGATGTAGCGGAAGAGGTTGAAAAAATCACCGCCATCCGACAGCGCCGTCAGCCAATAAAGCATATCAGCCAGTCCTCACTTGGTAGAATTTGCATCAGAGTTCCGGCTGCCATGACCCAAATCGCGGATGCCGTCAACGATGGAGGCGAGCTTCATGCTGAGCGAGCCTTTGACCAGAACCACGTCGCCAGCCCCAATCTGCCCCGGAAGATCAGCCTTTGCTGCCGCGCTGTCTGCGTGCCAGCCGCCACGTTTTTCATCCGGCAAGGCCTCTGCCAGATGCTGCATCAGCGGCCCGACGCAATGGATCTGATCGATTTGTGCGATGGCAGGATGGCGGGCAAGATCCGCATGCAGTGCGACCTCCTCCGGTCCCAGCTCTTTCATATCGCCAAGATAGGCAATCCTACGTCCGCCCTCTGCCACCGGGGTGGCCGCCAGCACGTCCAGCGCCGCCTTCACCGAGGTTGGATTGGCATTGTAACTGTCATCCAGCAGCAGGACCTGCCCCTGTGACAGCTCCACCATTTCGCGCGCGCCGCGCCCGGTCACCGGCGACCACAGTGCCAGACTGCGAATGGCCTCTGCCAGATCAACGCCCAGCGCATTGACGCAAAGCAGCGCCCCTAGCGCATTCATTGCAAAATGCGCGCCCAGCGACTGGATATGCAACTCGGCCGGGGTACCTAGGATCTTGACCCTGGCCACGGTTTCCTCGCCTGTGACCTGCGTTGCGATCAGCCGCGCATCGGGTGCGCTTGCACCAAACCATTGCGCCGAAACGTCCAGCTGTTCCGCCCGTTGCCGCAGGACCGGGGCCTCGTCGATATCAGCGTTGAGCACGGCGATACCGCCCGGCTCCAGCCCATCCAAAATGGCTGCCTTTTCACGAGCGATTCCGGCGACATTATCAAAGGCCTCCAGATGCACGGCGGCCACCGTGGTGATCATCGCCACATGCGGGCGGGCCTGCCGGGCCAGGGGCTCGATTTCACCCGGGTGGTTCATGCCGATCTCGATGACGGCGAATTCCGTATCCCGTGGCATCCGCGCCAGCGTCAGCGGCACGCCCCAATGGTTGTTATAGCTGGCGACGGCGGCATGGGTGCGGCCCTGATCCGACAGGATCCGCGCCAGCATTTCCTTGGTCGAGGTTTTACCGACCGAGCCGGTCACTGCCACCACGCGCGCATTGGTGCGCGCACGTCCGGCACGGCCCAGCGCCTCCAGCCCCTTTTGCACATCCTCGACCAGCAGCAGCGACGCGTCCTCGGGCAGGCCTTCGGGAATGCGCGAGACCAGCGCCGCGCCTGCGCCTGCCTTCAAGGCCTGCGCAACAAAATCATGGCCATCCCGCGCGGCCTTCAGCGCCACGAAGAGATCACCCGGCTGCAGGGTGCGGGTATCGATTGAGACGCCATTGATCTGCCAATCGCCGCGCGCCTCACCGCCGGTTGCAGCGGCGGCCTCGGCTGCGGTCCACAGCGGCGCGCTCATACGGTTTTCCCATCGAGCACGGCCACTGCCATGCTCGCCTGTTCCACATCATCAAAGGGCAGCACATCACTGCCGACGACCTGTCCGGTTTCGTGTCCCTTGCCGCAGATGAGCAGCGCATCGCCCGGCTCGAGCATTGCAACACCGCGCAGGATCGCCTCGGCGCGGTCGCCGACTTCTATCGCCTCTGGTGCGCCGCCTTTGACAGCGGCCCGGATCACGGCGGGATCTTCGCTGCGCGGGTTGTCATCTGTGACGATCACCACATCAGCATTGTCATGCGCTGCCTGCCCCATCAGAGGGCGCTTACCCGCGTCCCGGTCACCGCCGGCGCCGACGATGGCAACGAGACGGCCCAAAACATGCGGGCGCAGCGCCTTGATCGCAGTGGCCACAGCATCCGGCGTATGGGCAAAATCCACAAAAACAGAGGCGCCGTTTTCCCGGGTCGCCGCCAACTGCATCCGCCCACGCACCGTCGTCAGCTCGTGCAGCGTTTCAAAAACGCGTTCGGGCTCTTCGCCGCTGGCGATCACCAGCCCACAGGCCATCAGCACGTTTTCCGCCTGAAAGCCGCCAATGAGGTTCAACCGGGCCATGAAAGGTCTGTCGTGCCACGAGAACCTTATGTCCTGCCCGGTGCCGTCATAGCGCTGCCCCACCAGCGAAAGATCGCCAAGGCCGCGCCCCACGGTAATCACCTCTTGTCCGCGTCCCGCCGCGATGGCGCGCATTTCGGCGCCCCGGGCATCGTCCATATTGATCACCGCGACGCCCTCGTCCGGCAGCACCCGGCGAAAGAGACCCGCTTTGGCTGCGAAATACTCTTCGAAGGTGTGGTGATAATCCAGATGATCCTGGGTGAAATTGGTAAAACCCGCTGCCGCCAGCTGCACCCCGTCAAGGCGCCGCTGATCCAGCCCGTGCGAAGACGCCTCCATCGCGGCATGTGTGACACCCGCCTTTGCCGCTGCCGCAAGGGCGCGGTGCAGAGTGATAGGCTCGGGCGTGGTGTGGGCCAGAGGGTAGCTCCAGGCGCCTTCGACGCCGGTGGTGCCAAGATTCACGGCCTCATGGCCCAGCGCCATCCAGATCTGCCGCACAAAGGTCGCAACCGACGTTTTACCATTGGTGCCAGTCACCGCAACCATGGTCTGTGGCTGGGCGCCGAACCACAGGGCGGCGGTATAGGCCAGCACCTGCCGCGGATCCTCGACAACGATCAGCGCCGCGTGGCTTTCGGACAGGGGGCGGGCTGCAATCTCGGCCCCGGCGGCATCGGTCAGGATTGCCGCTGCGCCCTGTTGCAGGGCAGCGGGAATGAAATTGGCGCCATGCACCTGACTGCCGGGCAGCGCCGCAAAAAGCGCGCCTTCGCCCACCCGGCGACTGTCGACCACCAGATCGGAAATCATCGGGTCCGCGCCGCCGCGGGCGGTCAGCCCCAGTTGGCTGAGGGGACGTGGGTCCGGTCTGTCTTGCGGGGTATTGCGGCTCATGAGGCGCCCTCACCTGAGTCAGTTAGAGGTGAGGGTTATATCAGCCACCTCGGTGGGTTCAACTTGCGGTCTCAGGCCCAGCAGAGGCGCGACCCGCTTGATCATCTCGGCGGCCACCGGCACAGCGGTCCAGCCTGCCGTGCGGCGCTCCTCGTCATAGGCGAAGACCGAGGGTTCATCCAACGTCACGACCAGCACGTATTTGGGATCCTGCGCCGGAAAGATCGAGGCGAAGGTGGCGATTACCTTGTCCTCGTAATAGCCGCCGCGCGGGCGTGGCTTGTCCGCAGTCCCGGTCTTGCCGCCCACCTGGTAGCCGGGCACCCGGGCAAAACTGGCAGTACCTTCGGTCACCACGCGGCGTAGCATGGTGCGGGCCGCCTTCGCTGCTTCTTCAGAAAGCACACGCTCACCGTGCTGAGCGCCCCGCTGTTTCAGAACCGTCGGGCTGACGTGATAGCCGCCATTGGCAATGGCGGCATAACCTGCCGCCAGATGCATCGGCGTGGTCGAAATTCCGTGACCATAGGAAATGGTCATCGCCGAAAGCTCGGACCAGTTCTTCGGGGTCAATGGCGTGCCGCCGCTGGCCTCGACAATCTCGAATGGTGTTGGCTCCAGCATGCCCAGCTCACCGAGGAAGCTTCTCTGCCGCTCGGCGCCAATCTGCTGCGCCAGCCGTGCGGTGCCGATATTCGAGGATTTCTCGATGATCTCGGTCACCGACAACTCGTTGCCGTAGTTGTGGAAATCCCGGATCGCGAATTTGCCCCAGCGCAACGGCCCACGGGTGTCGATCACGGTCTCCGGTGTCACCAATCCCAGATCCATCGCCTGCGCTGCCGCGAAAATCTTGAAGGTCGAGCCAAGTTCATAAACGCCCTGCACCGCGCGGTTGAACAGCGGGCTAACCGACGGGTCGAACCCCGAGGTGGGTGGACGCGGACGTTCGTTGGGATCGAAATCCGGCAGCGACACCACAGAAATCACCTCGCCGGTGTGCACATCCATCAGGATCGAGGTGGCGCCCTTGGCGTTCATCAGCTTCATGCCGCCATCCAGCACCCGCTCGGCAGCGGCCTGAATAGTCAAATCCAACGAGAGTTGCAGCGGCTTGTCGCCGTTGCCGGGGTCGCGCAGGTAATCGTCGAACTGTTTTTCCACCCCGGCGACACCGATCACCTCGGCCGCCGAAACGCCTTCCTTGCCGAAACCGGCGCCGCCCAGAACATGGGCTGCGACGCTGCCATTGGGGTAAAGCCGCATCTCGCGCGGGCCGAACAAGAGGCCGGGATCGCCGATATCATGCACCGCCTGTTTCTGCTCGGGACTGATTTTCTTCTTGATCCACAGGAACTTGCGCTTTCCGGTGAAATCCGCGACCAGATCTTCGCGGTCCAGGTCTGGGAATATTTCGGCCAGGCGCGTAGCGGCGCCCTCCGGGTCGATCATCTGCGGCGGCTGCGCATAAAGAGAGTGCGTCTCGAAATTGGTCGCCAGAATACGGCCCTGCCGGTCGACGATATCGGCGCGCTGCGCAGCGATGGCGCTGCCCGCGGCGCTGGCTACCGGCTCGCTCGGCTCAGAGGTGGCCAGGACCCCCATCCGGCCGATCACCGCAGTATAGGCACATAGGAAAAACACCCCAAGCACCAGAAGGCGCCCCTCGGCACGCTGGCGCGATTTCGCCTGCATTTCTTCATGCCGCAGGCGGATGTTTTCTTCTTCGATCACATCCGGGTTCTGCCCGGTAGCGCGGGCGTTCAGAATACGAGCCAGAGGGCGCAGAGGCGTGCGGATCATGGCTGCTCTCCTGTACCGCGATCCCGGTTCAACCCGGAAACATCGACACCGTTTGCAATGCTAAAGTCCTGCTCAAGCGGGTACGACACCTCGTCCACGCGACCGAACTGATCGGGGCGCAGCGGCAGAAGGCCCAGCCGGTCAAAATTCAGCTCAGCAAGACCGATCAGACGGTCGGGGCGGTTGAGATAGGCCCATTCCGCGCGCAGAACGCCCAGCCGCACCTGTGCGGCGCCGATCTCGCGTTGCAGATTGCGGGTTTCCTTCAGGACCTGCTGCGTGGCGTAGTTTTCACGATAGGCCCAGAAGGCCAGACCAAAAACCGCCAGAGCGGTGACAGCGTACAAAAGCGTCTTCATTTCCGCGCCTCCTTTAGCTGTGGCATGCCCAGATCGCGGGCCGAGATCGGTGCAGGTGCCGCATCGGTTCGCCGCCCCACGCGCAGGCGGGCCGAGCGGGAGCGCGGGTTTTCCGCCAATTCCTGATCATCCGGACCGACCGCCTTGCGGGTGACAATTTCGAACTGCGCGGGCTGTTCTTCGATTTCGGGGGCATAACGGTTGGCACGCCCGGTCTTGCCTGCACGGTGCTGGAAAAACCGCTTCACCATGCGGTCCTCGACCGAATGGAAGGTCACCACCGCCAGAAGGCCTCCGGGTTTTAGCGCCCGCTCAGCTGCCAGCAGACCTTCGAACAGCTCGTCATATTCCGCGTTCACCGCAATGCGCAGCGCCTGAAAGCTGCGCGTCGCCGGGTGCGATTGCCCGGGTTTGGCGCGCGGCAGGCAGGATTCCACCAGGCTGGCCAGTTGCAACGTTGTGGTGATCGGCTCAACTTCGCGCGCCTTGACGATGGCGCGGGCGATCCGGCGACTGGCGCGTTCTTCGCCATAGTAGAACAGGATGTCGGCCAGCTCGGCTTCGCTCAGTTCGGCAACCAGATCGGCGGCCGAGGGGCCTTCCTGCGACATGCGCATATCCAGTGGGCCGTCCTTCATAAAGGAAAAGCCGCGTTCGGCGAGATCGAGCTGCATCGAAGAGACGCCAAGGTCCAGCACCACGCCATCCAGATCCTGCGCGTATTCATCCATACGGGAAAACACGCCCTGCTGCTGCACCAGCCGGTCGCCATACTCCCCCGCCCAAGACTTGGCCATTTCAAAGGCCAGCGGGTCGCGATCCACCGCGATCACCTGATCAGCACCTGCCTCCAGCAGAGCGCGGGTATAGCCCCCTGCCCCAAATGTGCCATCAAGCCAACGCCCGGTCACCGGCGCAACTGCCTTCAACAGCGGGCGCAGCAAGACGGGGATATGAGGACCAGATGCGGATGTGTGCTCGGTCGTCATGCCTCAGACCCCTCCGGCGCCATCAAGGAATTCCAGTGGGTCGAAATCTTCGGGCAGATCTTCCATCAGCTTTTCAGCTTCGGCCATTTCGACCTCTTCATAGGTCTGCGGCTTCCAGATCTGGAAGGTATCGCCCGCCGCGATAAAGAAGGCCTCACCCTCCAGCCCGATCTTGTTGCGCAGCTTGGCCGGAAGCACCAGACGCCCCGTCTCGTCCACCGTTGTCGGCAGGGACTGGCCGTTGAACATGCGTTCCAGGATCTTGCGCTCGCGCGAGCCGCGCGGCAGGGCTGCGATCTTGGCATCGACCTCGTCGATCGCCTCGATGGTGTAGCATTCCAGAAATTTGCGGCGTTCATCGCCGTAGACGATTACCAGTTCGGGGCTGTCCCCGGGCTGCCAGTTGGGATCGCTGGCCTCAAGAACACGGCGAAAGGTGGCGGGTATCGACACCCGCCCCTTGCTGTCCACCTTATGGTGGCTTTCGCCTCTGAACCTGCGGCCCAATTTACCGTCCCTTTTTCGCGTCCCTCGCGAGATATCTGCCCCCCGAAAGTAAAAGGGGCGGGCTGATCTGCTGCCACTGATCAACCCGCCGCCTGTCCCGCTGTGCGGGGGTGTCCGACTGCGCACGCCATCTGGGGGGATGTCTGCTCGCCCGCGCGCCGGATCTCTTTGTTCGATGAAAGCGAAGGCCTGTATGAAACCTGCTTTTTTTTGATTTTTACGGGGTCGTTTGGCGCCCCATCCTTGCTCTCTGTCGATGTAGAAAGGGATACTATGGGAATTTAGGGTACGGCAACTAAATTCTTCACGGCAACGTGGGCAAGCATGGGCCAAACGTCTCAATTTTCGTTAACCTTCCATTAACACTTCAGCCAAATTCCGCCTAATTTGGGCAAGGTTAACGACAAGTAACTACATATAGTGGCCCCAACAACGCCCCAAAATGACCCATAGTTTCCCAGAAAAAGTTTCAAGACACTCGCGGGACACACCTTTGTTCACGGTACGCCCCCACCCCTTTCTGCAACGACCCGGGCAGGGAGAGGCGAAACACACCTTGGCCCCATGGAATTGGGCAGATGTGATTCGCGGCGGGACCCGCAACCACCGCAGCGAGCCCATGATTTCCCACGACCCGGCCTCTGCAGTGCAGCCCATGGTTTCCCATCGACCGCGACTACACGAGGGTCGGGACGAAAAATTGGGAGGTCCTAATGGGATGACATGGGACAGAGGCACAAAACCGCAGCCTGATCGCACCAGATCAAGCCGCACGCCGGCAGGCCCCGCCCGCCCCGCGCCCAGACAAAGGGATCGCCTCCCACCAGCACAGCGCGGTGACGCCTCGCAGAGGCAACAAGAACCGCAACAGCGACCCATCCGGGGCGGGACAGCACGGCAGAGGCAGGACCGCACGACAAAATGAAGACACCGGACCGCCTGCGCAGCCCGGCACCTATTATGTATTCAGATAGATGCAGACTGACCGGAAAACCGGATCAGGCCATACCGCCCTGCACCAGACCAGAGGCAATCCGGCCATAGGCCTCGGCCATGGCCCCCTCGCCCGCGGCAACAGGCGTGCCACCATCCCCCGCCAAGCGGGTCTCAAGATCGATGGGCAGCGCCCCCAGAAGCGGCAAGCCCAGCTTGTCAGCCTCGGCCGCCACCCCGCCATGACCAAAGATGTGATGATCGCCGCCGCAGTCGGGACAGGTGAAGAAGGACATATTCTCGATCAGTCCCAGAACCGGGGTTTTCAGCTGACCAAACATGTCCAGCGCCTTGCGTGCGTCGATCAGCGCCACATCCTGCGGGGTGCTGACAACGATGGCGCCGGTCAGCTCTGCCTTGGTGCACAGCGTCAGTTGCACATCACCGGTGCCGGGCGGCAGATCGACGATCAGCACGTCCAGCTCTCCCCAATTGACCTGCCCCAGCATCTGCTGCAACGCGCCCATCAGCATCGGACCGCGCCAGACCACGGCTTTTGCCTCATCCACCATGAAGCCAATCGACATCACCGTTACGCCATGGGCGTGCAGCGGCTCGATGGTCTTGCCGTCCGGGCTGGCAGGCCTGCCCGTTACCCCCATCATGCGCGGCTGGCTGGGACCGTATATATCTGCATCCAGCAGACCAACCCGCCGCCCCTGCCGCGCAAGGGCCACCGCGAGATTGGCACTGACAGTGGATTTACCGACGCCTCCCTTACCCGAAGCGATGGCAAGAATGCGCGCCACCCCAGCGGGCTTGATCGGCCCTTGTTGCGGTTTCGGGTGGCCGCCGACCTTGAGCGAGGGCGCCCCCTGCCCGCCACCGGGTGCGGATGCCGCCGGAGTATGCGCGGTCAGCGCCGCCGTCACGCTGGACACGCCATCAAGAGCGAGGACCGCCGCTTCGGCGGCGCGGCGCAGGGGTTCCATCTGCTGGGCAATCGCCGGGCTGGGCGCTTCGATCACGAAGCGGACCGTGTCACCGTCGACACTGAGCGCCCGCAACATATCCCGGGACACCAGGGTGCCCCCATCCGGCAAGGCCAGCCGCTCCAGCGCGGCGCGAATCTGATCGTGGGTCACCGGCATGGCGCTCTCCTGTCTTTCCTGCCCCTCTTTGGGCGCCCACCCTATATAGGAGCGCCCGCGCCAGCCCAAGCGCGATTGCCGTAACGGCAGCTTTACGTATCCCAGACATAAACCGCCGCAAGAATAGGCAATTTTGCCAACCCCGCACAAAACCACACCAATTTTCCGCACATCCCCCAGATGACCCATGCAAATGCTGCATGGCAGAAATGCTGACTCTTGGGATTGTGCAGTTGCAGCATTTCCCTAAATTGGTGTTCAAGAAACGCCTTTAACGGCACACGGAAATTTACGGAACTGAGGATCTGCCCAATGGCTGCAGTAAATCACATCACCGCCCACAAGGGCTCGCTGGCCGCAAACGGCCTGGGCCTGATCGACGAGCTGAAACTGAAAATCGCGCGTTACCGTCTGTATCGCGAAACCCTGAATGAGCTCTCCGCCCTGTCGAACCGCGAACTGGCGGATCTGGGGCTGAACCGCTCGATGATCAAACGTCTGGCCTACCAGGCCGCATACGAAAACGCATAACCGAGATCAGGCTCTTTTCTCCTCCTCCCTAAAGGGCCTGTGTTCCGCGGTGACATCTTCCTCCTCCCTGATGTCACCGCACCCCATACCGGGATCAAACCCGGGATCTGATACATCCGGTCTTCTCCTCCCTTTTGACCAGATGTTGTTCAGAGCGGCGACACCTCTCCTCCTCCCTGGTGTCGCCGCACCTCATACCGGGATCAAACCCGGACGCTGATACATCCGGTCTCTCCTCCCATTTGGCCAGATGTTGTTCAGAGCGGCGGCACCTCTCCTCCCTGGTGCTGCCGCACCTCATACCGGGCTCAAACCCGGGACCTGATGCATCCGGCCCTCCTCCCATTTGGCCAGATGTTGTTCAGAGCGGCGGCACCTCTCCTCCTCCCTGGTGTCGCCGCACCTCATACCGGGATCAGACCCGGACGCTGATACATTCGGTCTCTCCTCCCATTTGGCCGAATGTTGAAAAGAACGGCGGTGCCTTCCTCCTCCCTGGCACCGCCGTTTTTGCATTTCACGCACCCCAGAAATCATCCGACACCATCGCCAGCCGCTGCGCGCCCACCCTTCTCGCGCCGCAGCCGTTGCAACGGGGCAATGGCGCGGGGGGGGGGGGGGGGGGGGGGGGGGGGGGCCCCCCCCCCCCCCCCCCCCCCCCGCGCCCGGATCGGATCGCAACGCGATCCGACCGTCTTATTCCATTTTCCGATCAAAAAGCGGTCAGAGCAGCAAGCAAGCGGATCTGTCCCGGAACAGCTTAGAACGGCACATCGTCATGGGCGGTGACGAATTTCGCGATCACCTTCTTCACCCCGGCCTTTTCGAAATCCACTTCCAGCTTGTCACCTTCAATACCGGTGATCGCGCCATAACCGAACTTCTGGTGAAACACCCGCTCTCCAATCGTAAAGCTGGAGGTCGCCGTCAGGTCGATCACCTGATTGCGGCTCTCCCTTGGCTGCGACAGCCCGCGCTCCCCGGCCCGCGCCTGCATGCGCTTCCAGCCCGGCGAATTATAGCCATCCGCCTGCGCCATCCGTTCGTCGATTCGGGACTGCACTGGCGTACCGCCCGCCGCTGCGCCATAGCCGCCGCCGTATAGCCCCGGCGGCGTAAGCACCTCCACGTGTTCTTCGGGCAGTTCATCAATGAACCGCGAGGGCAGCTGCGACTGCCACTGGCCAAAAACCCGGCGGTTGCCAGCAAAGGAAATCGCGCAGATCTTCTCCGCCCGGGTGATGCCCACATAGGCAAGGCGCCGCTCTTCCTCGAGCCCTTTGAGACCGCTTTCATCCATCGACCGCTGCGAGGGGAACAACCCATCCTCCCATCCCGGCAGGAAGACGGCCGGAAACTCCAGACCCTTGGCCGCGTGCAGGGTCATGATGCTGACCTTCTGCTCGGCGTCCTGTTTATCGTTGTCCATCACCAGGCTGACGTGTTCGAGGAACCCCTGCAGGTTCTCGAAGTTTTCCAGCGCCTTCACCAGTTCCTTGAGGTTCTCCAGACGGCCCGGGCTATCCGGGTTCTTGTCCATCTGCCACATGGTGGTATAGCCGCTTTCATCGAGGATGATCTCGGCCAGCTCCATATGGCTGATGTCGGAATCACCGGCCATCCGGCCCCAGCGGCGCAGATCCTCGGTCAGCTGGCGCAGCGCCGCGCCGCCCTTGCCCTTGATCTCACCGCTGTCGACGGCCAGCCGTGCCCCTTCGAGCAGGGAAACGCCATTCTCGCGCGCCGCGATCTGGATCTTCTGCTGCGCCTTGTCGCCAAGGCCCCGCTTGGGCGTGTTGACGATGCGCTCAAAGGCCAGATCGTCCTCCGGCGAGACCACCAGCCGGAAATAGGCCATGGCGTCGCGAATCTCGAGCCGTTCGTAGAATCGCGGCCCGCCAATCACCCGGTAAGGCAGACCGATGGTCAGGAAACGGTCCTCAAAGGCGCGCATCTGGTGGCTGGCGCGCACCAGAATCGCCATCTGGTTCAGATCCACCGGATCCTGCCCACGGGTGCCGCGCTGCATGGCTTCGATCTCTTCCCCGATCCAGCGCGCTTCTTCTTCACCATCCCAATGGCCGATCAGCCGCACCTTTTCGCCGCCAGTTGCCTCGGTCCACAGCTCCTTGCCCAGACGCCCCGCATTGCCCCGGATCACGCCGGAGGCCGCCGCAAGGATATGTTCGGTCGAGCGATAGTTCTGCTCTAGCCGCACCACCTTGGCACCGGGAAAGTCCTTTTCGAACCGCAAGATATTGCCCACCTCGGCGCCGCGCCAGCCATAGATCGACTGATCGTCATCGCCGACACAGCAGATATTCTTGTGCCCGGCCGCCAACAGCCGCAGCCACATATACTGCGCGACGTTGGTATCCTGATATTCGTCGACCATGATGTAGCGGAACCAGCGTTGATACTGAGACAGCACATCCGGATGGTTCTGGAAGATCATCACCATATGCAGCAGCAGATCGCCAAAATCGACGGCATTCAGTTCTTTCAGGCGGGTCTGATACTGGGCGTAGAACTCGGTGCCGCGATGGTTATAGGCACTGGCATCGGCCACTGGCACGCTCTCCGGCGTCAGGGCGCGGTTTTTCCAGTCGTCGATGATCCCGGCCAGCATCCGCGCGGGCCAGCGTTTGTCATCGATCCCGGCGGCTTGGATCAGCTGCTTCAGGAGGCGGATCTGATCGTCAGTGTCCAGAATGGTGAAATTCGACTTCAGCCCGGCCAGTTCTGCATGGCGGCGCAGCAGCTTGACGCAGATCGAGTGAAAGGTGCCAAGCCAGGGCATGCCCTCGGCAGGCTGGCCCAGCATCCGGCCGACCCGCTCTTTCATCTCGCGCGCCGCCTTGTTGGTAAAGGTCACGGCGAGGATCTCATTCGGGCGCGCCTGTCCAAGGGTCAGCAGATGCACGATCCGGGTGGTCAGCGCCTTGGTCTTGCCGGTGCCTGCGCCCGCCAGCATCAGAACCGGCCCATCCAGGCATTCCACGGCGTCCCGCTGGGCCGGGTTCAGCCCGTCCAGATAGGGCTTGGGGCGCGCAGCCATGGCGCGGGCGGAGAGGGAAGCGCCCTCAAAGGCGTCCATTTCATCGAAACTGCTCATGGGCGTGATCCTAGCGTGATTCATCTGCGCGGGAAAGGGGACGTTCACACTATGTTCACGCCTCTTTTTACCGCGAACCGCTCCCCAGTGGCGCCGCTGTCTGCGCCCGCCTGGGCCCCTGTTAGAATTCTGTAACATTTTCGCTAGACTTTCGCTGCAAAGCAGCAATTATGCGCCGCATGAACATGCACCAGGATCTGCACCTGCATTACCCCGGCCTGTCTGACCTGCGCGCAGCAGCACGCAAGCGCCTGCCCCGCTTTGTCTGGGAGTATCTGGACAGCGCCACCGGCACCGAAGCCACCCAAAGGCGCAACCGCACCGCGCTGGACCGGGTCGGCTTCCTGCCCTCCATCCTGCATGGCCCGCTTGAGATCGACCTGTCGACGCAGCTGTTTGGGGCGACGCTGCCCCTGCCCTTTGGCATTGCGCCGGTGGGCATGTCGGGACTGATCTGGCCGGATGCCGAAGGCCACCTGGCCCGCTGCGGCGCCCGCACCGGCATTCCCTACAGCCTGTCGACCGTTGCAAGCCAATGCCCCGAAGATCTGGCGCCGCATCTGGGCGAGCAGGCCTGGTTCCAGCTTTACCCGCCCAAGGACGAAGGCATCCGCAAGGACATGCTGGCACGGGCCCGGGACGCGGGCTTCAAGGTGCTGGTGCTGACCGTGGATGTCCCTGTCGCCTCACGGCGGGAACGGCAAACGCGATCCGGCCTCACCCAGCCGCCGCGCCTCACGCCGCGCCTGCTGGCGCAGGTGGCGATGCGCCCGGCCTGGGCCATGGGCATGGCCCGTCAGCACCGACACGAGGGCGGCATGCCGCATATGCGCACGCTTGACAAATACACCGCCGAGGCCACTGGTGAGAGCCGTTCCTCCACCGCCCATATCGGGTATCTGCTGCGCACCTCGCCCGATTGGGACTATGCGCGCTGGCTGCGCGATCACTGGGATGGTCCTTTTGTGATCAAGGGCGTGATGCGCGCCGAGGACGCGCAGCCGTTGGAGAAAATTGGCGTCGATGGGCTCTGGGTGTCGAACCACGCCGGGCGCCAGTTCGACGGAAGCCCCGCCGCCATCGAAGTGCTACCCGAGCTGCGCGCCGCCACGGACCTGCCGCTGATCTTTGACAGCGGCATCGAAGGCGGCCTCGACATCCTCAGGGCGCTGGCGTTTGGCGCCGATTTCGTCATGCTCGGCCGCGCCTTTCACTTCGCGCTGGCCGCGCTGGGGCCGACCGGTCCCGACCATCTGATCGACATCCTGAAAAAGGATCTAGAGGCGAACATGGGCCAGCTCGGCGCTCCGGATCTTGCCTCTTTGCCAGCGGCCAGACCGCTCAACCACACCGCCCCGTGAGCCCGCTTTCGCTCCGCGCGGCGGAAAAGCACAAAATGAGAGCGCAATCATGCCCCGCACTACCCAGTACTACGGGTATACTGCACGCCAAGATGCGCCTAACACATCGCCAGACTGAACGACCTCGGGGGAAGATATGACCGACTTCAAGAAAATTCTGATCGCCAACCGCGGCGAGATAGCGATCCGCGTGATGCGGGCTGCGAATGAAATGGGCAAGAAGACCGTTGCGGTCTACGCCGAGGAGGACAAGCTGGGCCTGCACCGGTTCAAGGCGGATGAAGCCTACCGGATCGGCGAAGGCATGGGGCCTGTGGCGGCCTATCTGTCGATTGACGAGATCATCCGCGTTGCCAAGGAAAGCGGCGCAGATGCGATCCATCCGGGCTATGGTCTGTTGTCCGAAAACCCCGATTTCGTCGATGCCTGCGCCCGCAACGGCATCA
>NZ_JAXGFT010000021.1:0-51798 GCF_041008785.1 Pseudophaeobacter sp. 1A16562
TTCTTTGATCATTCCGATGATCTGTGCTTCTGTAAAACGGCTCTTTCGCATCTGTTTGCTCCATCAAGAGGTTGAGCAAACTCTACATTAAAGTGCGGGAGATTTCGGGGGGCAGGTCACGTTTTGCGCGTCAAGGCGTCAAGCCGCAGGGCAGGACCAGAGCGTCCGGCCTATGCGGCCCAATCGTCTTGCTGCTGGGCGGCTGGGGCAGAGCCATGGTGCGCGGGGCTGCCTTTCAGGCGGAAGCCCGAGATCGCCTCGAACAGGCGGTGGGCCTCCTGTTGCAGCAGCTGACCTGCAGCGGATGTTTGCTCCAGCATTGCCGCGCTTTTTTGTGAATCCTTGTCGAGCGAGTCGACAGCGACATTGACTTCAGTCAGCCCGTTGGACTGTTCCACCGTATTGTCGGCAATCGTATTCATGCGCTCCACGACCTGGATGATGGTCTGCACGATCTTTGCAAGAGACTCGCCAGTCTCGTCGACCAGCTTCACGCCGACGGTGACCTCGCCCCGGCTGGTGTTGATCAGGTTGTTGATTTCCTGAGCGGCATCCGATGAGCGCTGTGCCAGCGCGCGGACTTCAGAGGCAACCACGGCAAAGCCGCGTCCGGCTTCTCCGGCGCGGGCGGCCTCGACCCCGGCGTTCAGCGCCAGCAGGTTGGTCTGGAAGGCGACATCGTCGATCATGTCGGTGATTTTGGAAATCGCATCCGAGGAGTCCTTGATCCGTTGCATGGCCGTGACGGTCTGCTCAGCGATCGAGCGGGTGCCCTCTGCATTGTTTTGCGCATTGTCGACCAAAGATTTGGCGTCCTGCGCGCTGGAGGCCGTGTCACGCACCGTGTCGCTGACGGTCTGCAGCGCGGCGGCGGTTTCTTCCAGCGCGGCGGCTGAGGTTTCGCCGCGCCGCGAGGCATCGTTCATGGCTGACGAAATCTCGTTGGCGGTGTTGTTCAGCATTTCACTGCTGCCGGTCAGTTGCCGGATCATGCCATCAAGGCTGTTGGTCAGGTGGTCAATCGCACCAGAGATTTCCCGGAACACGCCTTTTTGCCCCGGTTGCATCGCCTG
The DNA here is from genome assembly GCF_041008785.1 of Pseudophaeobacter sp. 1A16562. Taxonomy (NCBI): domain Bacteria; kingdom Pseudomonadati; phylum Pseudomonadota; class Alphaproteobacteria; order Rhodobacterales; family Roseobacteraceae; genus Pseudophaeobacter; species Pseudophaeobacter sp. 1A16562. The sequence continues at coordinate 1,074 of NZ_JAXGFT010000021.1, forward strand.
GTTCAAGTCACCGGTTGCCAGACCGCCGATCACCTCTTGAACGTCCTTCAATCCCTTTTCGGCGACGGTGCCAATGGCGTTCACTCCGTTGCCCAGTTCTGCGAACATGCCGCTGCTACCAGCGGTATCGACCCGTTTGGAAAAGTCACCTTCGGCGCAGGCGTCGATGACGCCGGCGATGTCCTTGGTCATACGGTGCTTGATCTCTTCGTCCTTACGGAAGTCACCAACCGCCTCGGCGATTGCCGAGATTTCTCGGATAGGGGTCACGGGGAGTGCAGGGGTGAAATCGTTTTCCCGCATCTTTTTCAGAACCCTGTCAGTGCGTTTCAGGGGCCGGGAAATCCCGCGGGCCAGAAGCAGCGCGAGCACAATGAAAACAGCTGCGCCGCCCAGACCTGCGCGGGTCGAGTTACTGGCGGCCTGTTCGCTGATCGCGGCAGTGTCGGCAAGGATCTGACTCATGACGATACGGGACTCTTTGTGCAGGGCTTCGACCAAAGGTTCTGCAGCTGCATAGGTCTCTGACATCTGTTTCCGGAGATCCTGTTCTTTCAGGGTCTCATCAACATAGGCCGCAAAAGACGTCTGATAGGTGTCCATCAGATCCGATATCAACTGAAACTGCGCGCGATCCGCGTAATAGCTTTCGGGAAAGGCGTGGAGCTCATCGACACGTGCATTCAACCGATCCAGGTATTTCGGATCCTTGCGCATGATGAAGTCCTTCTCGTGGCGGCGCATCATCAGCATCTTGACCTGCATCTCGGGCTGTTCGAGGCCCTGCAACTCGGTCTCGACGTTCTTCACCGCAGTCCGCAGATTGCCCTGCAGTCCGTCGTTTTCATCAAGCCCCAGGCGCCGGTTGCTGTCCGCGAGACTTAGAAAGGCTGCCCCATAAGCGGCGATCGCGGTTTCCAGTTCAGGCAGCGTGACGGCAGTAGACCGCAGTTCGGGAACCTGCGCGATATTTTGCTTCAGGCCGTCAAAGGTCGACGCCAGTTGATCCATGATCGCGGCATGGCGCTCAGTGTACTTTTCGTCCTTCCGCAGTAGGAAATCCTTTTCAGCACGGCGGGCCGAAAGAAACTGCTGCTCCAGATCGACAAGAGACATGTCGACCGCTTCGATCTGCGCGGCCCGGACTTGCATGTCGTCGCGAACCTGATGGGTATAAAGAGAAATGCCCGCCAGGGTGAACATGATGCCGGCGGCCAGCACGATGATCGACAGGATGGCGAGATTGATGGATACTTTGAACTTCATGGTGGGGCACTCGGTAGATAGGGATGCTAGGTGACAACCGGAACTCAGGTCATACTGGGGCAGGGTAGCAGTGCCGCGCTAATATTGTGTTGCGCCCCAGTGGCGGTCTGGGCATGGCAGGCTTGCCAGAGTGTCATGGCTGGCCGTGCTGATATATGTCCCGATGTGGCGGACGTTGTCCGGAGTGGGTTCCATTGCGCGGGGTGCAGCCAATTGGGACTCGCAATAGTGCGCCGGGCGAGGATAAAAGGCAGCTATGGCACAGATCGACTCTCTCTTCGTTACCCGTCTCTACCGCGCTGCATTGTCCGAACACGAACCGAGCATCGACGCAGGCGAACTTGAAAACTCCTGCCTTGTCATCGCTGGTGATGATGAAGCCGGACAGGACTGGTGCGAGGAGAACGGCTATCCCGGCTATACCTCCTATGCCTCGCTGACGGATCTGCCCTGGCGGTTCCCGATCTTCGCCGATTTGGTGAGATCGCTGGATGCCCATGTGGCGGCTTTTGCTGAGGACCTGGAACTGGATCTGGATGATCGCGCGTTGGTGCTGGAGGATCTCTGGATCAACATTCTGCCCGAGGGCGGTACACACGCCAGCCATATCCACCCGCATTCGGTGATCTCCGGCACCACATATGTGTCGATGCCCGAAGGCGCTAGCGCCCTAAAGCTGGAAGACCCGCGCCACGCGATGATGATGGCCCACCCGCCACGCCGCAAGGACTGCCGCCAGGAGCTGAAGACCTTCGTCTACCAGTCCCCCAAGGTGGGCGATGTGCTGCTCTGGGAGAGCTTCATCCGCCACGAGGTGCCGCTGAACATGGCCGAGGAAGAGCGGATTTCGGTGAGCTTCAACTATAAGTGGGAGTGAGCGCCGTCTTGGAAATGATCTGGGGGATCATTTCAGGCGCGAACGGACGGAGTCCATTGCTTGCTTGGGATTTGCGCAACATGAGTGCAGTGCCTGACCCTGGGCGGGCGTGAAGCACCTCCCTGTCGGGAGGGTTGGGCGCGGCCCGGGCATCAGCCCGTTCCAGGCTGACTTTAAACGGCGTACTGAGTTGTGCGCATAGACTTGTGTGGTTCTCTGCCGCCCGTTTGGCACAAGCTGCATCTTTCCCTTGCCCCCAACCACCAACTCTCCTATATGAACCCATCACCGCGCTCAGTGATGAGTCGCGGTGATCCATTTTCTGTGCCCTGAACTCTTCGGGCGCGGGCTACATAACCCACCAGACGTAAGGGTGACCCATCAAAAGGGGCCCTCTGGTGCCAAGGAAAAGGAACAAAGGCGATGAACGCCAATGATCTGCGCGAAAAGACCGTGGATGAACTCCGCGATCTGCTTGCATCCATGAAAAAAGAGAGCTTCAACCTGCGCTTTCAGCAGGCAACCGGTCAGCTGGAGAACACCGCTGCAGTGCGCAACGCGCGCCGTAACGCAGCCCGTGTTAAAACCATCCTGAATGAAAAAGCCGCTGCGGCAGCTGAATAAGGAGCCTCTGAGATGCCCAAACGTATCCTGCAAGGCGTTGTGACCAGCGACGCAAACGCACAAACCGTTACCGTTTCCGTCGAGCGCCGCTTTACGCATCCGGTTCTGAAGAAAACCATCCGTAAGTCCAAGAAGTATCGGGCTCACGATGAAAAGAACGCTTTCAAGGTCGGCGACACCGTACGCATCATCGAATGCGCGCCGAAATCGAAAACGAAACGCTGGGAAGTTCTGGAAGCCTAAGAGCCTCACTTGAGGCTCCTGGCGACTAGGCTTTTTAGCACAGTCGAAACCCTGGGGGATCACAGCACGCATCGCTGCCCCAAAGGTCGGGAGAAACCACATGATCCAGATGCAAACAAATCTGGATGTTGCTGACAACTCCGGCGCTCGCCGAGTTCAGTGCATCAAGGTTCTGGGTGGTTCCAAGCGTAAATACGCATCCGTTGGCGACATCATCGTCGTCTCGGTCAAGGAAGCCATCCCGCGCGGTCGCGTAAAGAAAGGTGACGTCCGTAAGGCCGTCGTCGTACGTACCGCCAAAGAAGTCCGCCGCGAAGACGGTACCGCGATCCGTTTCGATCGCAACGCTGCCGTTATCCTGAACAACAACAACGAGCCGGTCGGTACCCGTATCTTTGGCCCGGTTGTTCGTGAGCTGCGCGCGAAGAACTTCATGAAAATCATCTCGCTTGCTCCGGAGGTGCTGTAATCATGGCTGCTAAACTCCGCAAAGGCGACAAGGTCGTCGTGCTGGCCGGTAAGGACAAGGGCAAAGAAGGCACCATCGCCTCCGTTGACCCCAAAGCCGGTAAAGCCGTTGTTGACGGCGTGAACATGGCGATCCGTCACACCCGTCAGTCCCAGACTGCACAGGGCGGCCGCCTGCCCAAGGCACTGCCGATCGACCTGTCGAACCTGGCTCTGCTGGACGCAAACGGCAAAGCAACCCGCGTTGGCTTCCGCATGGAAGGCGACAAGAAAGTGCGTTTTGCCAAGACCACGGGGGACGTGATCGATGCTTGATTCCGCTAACTACACCCCGCGTCTGAAGAATCTCTACAAGGACACCATCCGTGGCGCCCTGAAAGAGGAATTCGGCTACAAGAACGAGATGATGATCCCCAAGCTGGACAAGATCGTTCTGAACATCGGCTGTGGTCGTGCTGCCGTCAAAGACAGCAAGAAAGCCAAGTCGGCCCAGGCTGACCTGACCGCAATCGCGGGCCAGAAAGCTCTGACCACTGTGGCCAAGAACTCCATCGCCGGTTTCCGCGTTCGCGAAGGCATGCCGATGGGCGCCAAGGTGACCCTGCGCGGCGAACGGATGTACGAATTCCTGGACCGCCTGATCACCATCGCAATGCCTCGTATCCGTGACTTCCGCGGCGTATCGGGTAACTCGTTCGACGGTCGTGGCAACTACGCCATGGGCCTGAAAGAGCACATGGTGTTCCCGGAAATCGATTTCGATAAGATCGATGAGCCCTGGGGCATGGACATTGTGATTGCCACCACCGCGAAAACCGACGCGGAAGCAAAGGCGCTGTTGAAAGCTTTCAACATGCCCTTCAACAGCTAAGCGCGGGAAGGAAGAGACATGGCTAAGAAAAGCATGATCGAACGCGAAAAGAAGCGCGAGCGCCTGGTGGCACAATATGCCGCAAAGCGCGCCGAGCTGAAAGAAATCGCGAATGACGAAAACCGCCCGATGGAAGAGCGTTTCAAAGCGCGTCTGAAACTGGCGAAACTGCCGCGCAACTCGTCGGCAACTCGTCTGCACAATCGCTGCCAGCTGACCGGCCGTCCGCACGCTTACTATCGTAAGCTGAAGATCAGCCGTATCGCTCTGCGGGAACTGGGCTCGAACGGCCAGATCCCCGGCATGGTGAAATCGAGCTGGTAAGGGAGAGACAGATATGAACGATCCTATCGGCGATATGCTCACCCGTATCCGTAACTCTCAGCTGCGCGGTAAATCCACCGTCCTGACCCCGGCTTCCAAGCTGCGGGCATGGGTTCTGGATGTGCTGGCGGACGAGGGCTACATCCGCGGCTATGAGAAGACCACTGGTGAAAATGGCCACCCGGCTATTGAAATCAGCCTGAAATACTTCGATGGCGAACCTGTCATTCGTGAACTGAAGCGGGTTTCCAAACCCGGTCGTCGCGTTTACATGGGCGTCAATGACATCCCGTCGGTCCGTCAGGGCTTGGGCGTGTCGATTGTCTCCACCCCCAAGGGTGTGATGTCGGACGCAAACGCACGCGCAGCCAACGTCGGCGGCGAAGTGCTCTGCACCGTCTTCTAAGGAGGCTTACAGATGTCCCGTATTGGTAAAAAACCGGTCGCACTGCCCAGCGGCGTTTCCGCTTCGGTATCCGGCCAGACCGTAGAAGTGAAAGGCCCGAAAGGGACCCGTAGCTTCACCGCCACCGACGACGTCACCCTGTCCGTTGACGACAACGTTGTAATGGTCGAGCCGCGCGGCAAGTCCAAACGTGCCCGTCAGCAGTGGGGCATGTCCCGCACCATGGTCGCGAACCTCGTGACCGGCGTGACCACCGGCTTCAAAAAAGAGCTGGAGATCCAGGGTGTGGGTTACCGGGCGCAGGTTCAGGGCAACACCCTGAAACTGAACCTCGGCTACAGCCACGACGTCGACTTCGTTGCTCCGGAAGGTATCACCATTACCGCACCGAAGCAGACCGAAATCGTTGTGGAAGGTAACGACCAGCAGCAGGTGGGCGAAGTCGCGGCGAAAATCCGCGAATGGCGCCGTCCCGAGCCCTACAAAGGCAAAGGCATCCGCTACAAGGGTGAGTTTATCTTCCGCAAGGAAGGCAAGAAGAAGTAAGGACAAGCAAAATGGCAAACAGCAAACGTACCCTGTTTCTGAAGCGTCGCCTGCGCGTCCGGAACAAACTTCGCAAGGTCAACGCAGGCCGTGTACGCCTGTCCGTGCACCGCTCGAACAAGAACATCTCGGTTCAGCTGATCGACGATGTGCAGGGCAAGACCCTGGCAGCGGCCTCGACCCTGGAAAAAGATCTCGGCTTCGTTGGCAAGAACAACGTCGAAGCAGCCACCAAAGTGGGTTCGGTTATCGCCGAGCGCGCCAAGGCGGCAGGCGTCTCCGAGGCCTATTTCGATCGTGGCGGCTTCCTGTTCCACGGCAAGGTGAAGGCTCTGGCCGACGCTGCGCGTGAAGGTGGTCTGAAGATCTAAGACTTGCGGGCGGCGATTTCGCCGCCCCGATGATCCGGGAGGGAGCCTGCTTGGGGTCCCTCACCAGGATTGAGATAACCGGCGCCCCGCCTGTTGGACGCGCCAGTCAGAAAGGAATGCCTCATGGCAGAACGTGAAAACCGCCGTGGCCGTGGCCGCCGCGAAGAAGAAACACCGGAATTTGCAGATCGCCTGGTTGCGATCAACCGCGTGTCGAAAACCGTTAAAGGCGGTAAGCGCTTCGGCTTTGCCGCGCTCGTCGTCGTAGGCGATCAGAAAGGCCGCGTCGGCTTTGGCAAGGGTAAGGCGAAAGAAGTGCCCGAGGCCATCCGCAAGGCGACCGAGCAGGCCAAGCGTCAGATGATCCGTGTGCCGCTGAAAGAAGGTCGCACCCTGCACCACGACATGAACGGTCGTCACGGTGCTGGCAAGGTCGTCATGCGCACCGCTCCGGAAGGTACCGGTATCATCGCCGGTGGTCCGATGCGTGCCGTGTTCGAAATGCTGGGCGTCAAGGACGTTGTGTCCAAGTCGATCGGCTCGCAGAACCCCTACAACATGATCCGCGCAACCATCAACGGCCTGACCAAAGAGCAGAGCCCGCGTGCCGTTGCACAGCGTCGTGGCAAAAAGGTCGCCGACATCCTGCCCAAGCGGGACGAAGCACCGGCTGCCGAAGCCGCTGAAGCGTAAGGAGACGGACACATGGCTAAAACCATCGTTGTAAAGCAGATCGGCTCCCCGATCCGTCGCCCCGCCAAACAGCGTCAGACGCTGATCGGTCTGGGCCTCAACAAGATGCATAAAACCCGCGAGCTGGAAGATACCCCGGCCGTGCGTGGCATGATCAACAAGATTTCGCACATGGTCGAGATCGTTGAAGAAAAAGGCTAAGCCTTACCCGGCATAGTCTGACAAACGCCTCCGCATTGCGGGGGCGTTTTTCGTTTGAACGGTCGCTGCTGGGCTTTGCGAAAAGTGAAATGGCGCGGAGGCGTCAGGTCAGTCCGCGAGATCCGGCCACAGGCTCGTGTCTAGGGCCTCAAGGAATTCAGCCAGTTCATCGGCCTGCGCACGCCAACCGCCAATGGATCTTTGGTGTACCGGCTGGCGGATCTGAGAGGCGCTCATCGTTAGGGTCGGTGCGCTGCTACCTTCCGGCGCGGCCATTTCCGGTAACCATTCCAGCCTACAATAATCTGCAAGTGCGCGGCTGCCCGCCACCGGGTCTGCAACAAGATCTTCGTAGTCGACCGTCAGGATCTGATCCGGGAATACGGTTTGCCAGTGATGCATGAGGCGCGCATATAGGCCGACGCGCCACGCCAAGGCCGTCTGGTCGTAGGTGTAGGACAGGGCTGTCCCGGTGAAGTGCGATTTCCACATCGATAAGGCCACGTCGCGTGGGTCACGCCGTACGTGCACGATCTTGCAATGCGGATAGGCCGTTTTGAGAAACCCGATATAGCGGTAGTTTTCCGGCATCTTGTCGACATAGGCGCGCGTATCGTCAGGGCAGGGGGGCAGCCGCGCTGCATCTTTATTGGTAAAGATACGCGCCGCCTCGGCATCAAACGGAATGTCGCTGCTCACGAAATCCTGAACCAGAAACCCGGTTGCCGCGCGTTCGCCCAACGTTTCCACATTTGGCAGGCGGCTCAGCATTGCCTCGACCAGCGAGGTGCCGGAGCGGGGTAGGCCGAGGACATAGATGGGATATGGTCCGTCGGGTTTGTCGGTCGGAGAGGGAGTGATGTCCGGAAAGCGGCTCAGAATGCGCTCAGTCTGCCGGGTGTCCTCCTCTGCGTTATAGGGCATTTGTTTTGCAAGGATACCGTTTGCACGCTCGCGCGCCTTGGCGGCGGCCTGCCGATCGCCCATGGCATCTTCGATCCGGGACAAGGCAAACTGCAGTTCGGCAGCTTCGACCGAGCCTGAGCGGAGTTTGCCGAGCGCCTTTTGTGCGGGGCCGGCCAGGGTCTTCATCTCGTCCCTGTCGAGCAACAGCGACAATTGTTCAAACGCCTGTGTCTGCGCGGGCTGCAGGGCCAGGACAGCCCGGAATTGTTCTTTGGCCTCTTCGAACCGTCCGGCTTCGATGAATGAGGTTCCAAGCCGGAGCCGGGCACCAATGTGCTCGGGCGCGAGCTGAACGGCGCGTTCAACCATCTCGTGGCCTTCGGCGTGTCTGTTCTGGCGGGCCAGCGGGAGGCTGATATTGACGAGGGTCTCTACGTTGTTGGGATCGAGCGCTAGCGCCGCTTCGTAGGCCGCGATTGCATCCGTCTCTTCGCCGAGGTTGGCAAGGATCAGGCCGCGCAGATTTTGGGCAGGCGCAAATGACGGGCGCAAGGTCACCGCTTGATTGATCGCAACCTCTCCCGCGGTGAGATCGCCAAGGTGCACATGCGCCTGCGCCAGGAAAAAACAGGCGGTCGGGTCGCTGTCCCGCAGGGGTTCGACAATCTTGATAGCTTGCACGTGGCGCCCTGCCAGAATCAGGGTCTGTGCCAGATTGTGCCGCGCGTCGATAAAGCCCGGATCAATCTTCATCGCGCGTTGAAACTGTGCGATCGCCTCGGGCAGCTTGTTCATGGCCGAAAGACAGATGCCAGCGATGTTAAACGGATGTGGATCCCGCGGAGTCGTCTTTTGCAGGCGTTTTGCAATCTTCAGGGCCGGTTTGTAGGCGCCTGAGTTGAGATAAGAGGTAGCTATACCGAGGTCCCGACTCGCAATCATTCCGAAACCGCCTTGTTAAAAAACTGTTACAATTCGCTGCCCGCTATCACGATGCGCAAGCGTGAAGTGTGAAGCAGTTCACGTAACGCGGCGGATTTCTCGGGAGATTTGCGATTATCTGCACGTATGGGGGCAAAATCCCCACTATCGCCTGTTTTATAGCCATTCCGAAAACGCATAGCGGTCAAACGCTAGTGTCGGTTGTTAGGTCATGAAATGCGACCTATCTCCCCGGTGTCACAAAACAGACATGAACGACCAGCCGGGAAGGGATCCCGGTTTTGCCGAGATCAAGGACGACGACGATGGCCTATACAACTTCCGCTACCCAGACCTATTCCTTTGGCGCCCGCATCCGCGCCGCAGTTGTGAACTTCCGCACCACTCTGGCCCGCCGGTCCGAATACCGGCGCACCTATGCGGAACTGGAAAACCTGTCCAACCGCGAGCTGGCCGATATCGGCGTGCGCCGCTGCGATATCAGCAACATTGCCCGGCTGCACGCCTACGGTAACTGATCGGACACCATAGCCCGGCCTGACTTATTGCCTCCCCCGGACTGGCCGGGATCGAAAGACGCCTCTGCCCCGCGCAGGGGCGTTTTTAATTTGTCCGGCGTCGCCATGCGCGGGAAGCCTGGGGCGGACAGGGGGCTTCCGCGCCGGGAGGCAGGGCTTGATATCGCCCGGCACAGCGTCTATACGCCCCCGGTGGCAATCCAAGCCACAGAATCAACAATCAAGAAGAGCCGAGGTTGGCCCGCTTACGCTTCAGGGGTCACATCCGGCAAGGAGAAGCGATATGAAACTTCATGAACTGCGCGACAATCCCGGCGCCGCCAAGAAACGCACCCGTGTGGCCCGTGGCCCGGGTTCCGGCAAAGGTAAAATGGGTGGCCGTGGTATCAAAGGTCAGAAATCCCGTTCGGGTGTTTCGATCAATGGCTACGAAGGCGGCCAGATGCCCCTCTACCAGCGTCTGCCTAAGCGTGGCTTCACCAAGCCGAACCGCAAGACTTTCGCTGTTGTGAACCTGGGCCTGATCCAGAAGTTCATCGACGCGGGCAAGCTGGACGCGGCAACCATCACCGAAGATTCGCTGGTCGAATCGGGCCTGCTGCGCCGCAAAAAAGACGGTGTGCGGATCCTGGCCAAAGGCGATTTCTCGGCCAAATCCAACATCACCGTGACCGGCGCGTCCAAATCTGCCATCGCGGCAGTCGAAAAAGCGGGCGGCACCCTGACCGTGGCGACAGCAGCTGCTGCTGAGTAACGGCTTGTGAGCGGCGCCGATGCCGCTTACATAGGTCACAGTTTTTCCATACGCCGCCCGAGCCGGAAAACGGTTCCGGGCGGCGTTTTCGCAAAAAGAGACCCATTTCATGGTATCAGCAGCAGAACAAATGGCGGCGAACACCAGCTGGTCCGCGCTCGGCAAGGCCAAGGATCTGCGCAACCGCATCCTGTTCACCCTCGGCCTATTGATCGTCTACCGTCTTGGCACATTCATTCCGGTCCCGGGCATTGATGCCTCGGCACTGCGCGAATTTATGGAGTCGGCGGGGCAGGGCATCGGCGGCATGGTGTCGATGTTTACCGGCGGTGCGCTTGGACGGATGGGCATTTTTGCCCTCGGGATCATGCCTTACATCTCGGCATCGATCATCGTTCAGCTGCTCACCTCCATGGTTCCGGCGCTGGAACAGCTGAAAAAAGAAGGCGACCAGGGCCGCAAGAAGATCAACCAGTACACCCGTTACGGTACCGTCGCGCTGGCAACGGCGCAGGCCTATGGCCTCGCGGTCTCGCTGGAATCGGGCGATCTTGCGACCGATCCGGGTATGTACTTCCGTCTGGCCTGCATGATTACCCTGGTGGGCGGCACCATGTTCCTGATGTGGCTGGGCGAGCAGATCACCCAGCGGGGCATCGGTAACGGTATCTCTCTGATCATCTTTGTCGGCATCATCGCCGAGGTTCCCGCAGCCATCGCGCAGTTCTTTGCCTCCGGCCGCTCCGGCGCCATCAGCCCGGCGGTTCTGATCGGCGTGATCGTGATGGTTGTCGCGGTGATCATGTTCGTGGTGTTCATGGAACGCGCCCTGCGGAAGATCCACATTCAGTACCCCCGCCGTCAGGTGGGCATGAAGGTCTATGATGGCGGCTCGTCGCACCTGCCGGTCAAGGTGAACCCGGCGGGCGTGATCCCGGCGATCTTCGCCTCCTCGTTGCTGCTGCTGCCGACCACGATCTCTACCTTCTCGTCGGGTTCTGCCTCTGGTCCGGTAATGTCCTGGCTGCTGGCCAACTTCGGCCCCGGTCAGCCGCTCTACCTGCTGTTCTTCGTGTCGATGATCGTGTTCTTCGCGTATTTCTACACCTTCAACGTCTCCTTCAAACCTGATGAAGTGGCGACGAACCTGAAGAACCAGAACGGCTTTGTCCCCGGTATCCGTCCGGGTAAGAAGACCGCCGAGTACATCGAATACGTGGTGAACCGCGTTCTGGTTCTGGGCTCGGCCTATCTGGCGGCTGTCTGCCTGCTGCCGGAAATCCTGCGCGGTCAGTTCGCCATTCCGGTCTACTTCGGCGGCACCTCGGTTCTGATTGTTGTTTCGGTCACGATGGATACGATTCAGCAAGCGCAAAGCCATCTGCTGGCGCACCAGTACGAAGGTCTGATCGAGAAAAGCCAGCTGCGTGGCCGCAGCAAGAAACGCACAAAACGGGGGCCCGCTCGTCGATGAATATTATTCTTTTGGGCCCGCCGGGCGCGGGTAAGGGCACGCAGGCCCGTCATCTGGTCGAAACCCGGGGCATGGTACAGCTCAGCACTGGCGACATGCTGCGCGATGCGCAGGCCAGCGGCAGCGAGATGGGCAAGAAGGTAGCCGAGGTCATTGCCCGCGGTGAGCTGGTCACGGATGAGATCGTAATTGGTCTGATCCGCGAAAAGATCGCCGAAGGCGCCGAGGGTGGTTTCATCTTTGACGGCTTCCCGCGCACGCTGGGGCAGGCAGATGCCCTGACCGACCTGTTGGCCGAGATGGGGCAGAGCCTGGACGCCGTTGTTGAAATGGCGGTGGACGATGCAGCGCTGGTGGCGCGGATCACCGGGCGGTCGACCTGCGGCGATTGTGGTGAAGTCTACCATGATGAAACCAAACCCTGGCCCGCCGATGGCAAATGCGCCAACTGCGGCAGCAGCAACATCAAGCGGCGCGCGGACGACAATGAGGAAAGCCTCAAGACCCGTCTGATGGAATACTACAAGAAAACCTCGCCGCTGATCGGCTACTATTATGCCAAGGGCAAGCTGAACAAGATCGACGGTCTGGCATCCATCGACGAGGTTCAGGCCTCTATCGCCAAGGTCCTCGGCTGATCTGAAATGTCAGCGCAGAATAAAAAAAGAGCCGGGCATGTCCCGGCTCTTTTCGTTTTGGAAAGGCGAACAGGGGAGGGTGGGCGGATCTTGTAAAAGGACCTTGCCAATGACGACTCCCACCCGTTCCGTGATCACAGCCGGGGCTGCCCTATGTATGGCGATGACGTCCCCCGGATTTGCCGAACGTTATTTCGTCAATGATCCCGCCGCCTGCCCGACAAACGCGGAGGAGCAGGACCGGTTGATGGATTTTGCCAATGACGGTGGGCTGATCCTGGAGGAGGACGGTTTCAGCTCAATGGAGTATTTCTGCAGCTTCGAGCCGGATCTGCAGTATCATTGGGACGGCTATCAGGTCACGACCCATGTGGGGCATTGCCAGACGCCCGGGCCGGTTTTCATGCCAACCTTGTTTACCTTCGTGATGACCGAAGAAGCCCCGGGGGAGATCGCACTGTTTGACAGCAACGAATACACGACGCGGTTTTATTCCTGCACCGATTAACGTCGCCCGGGCAGGATGCAGGCGATGTGGAAGGATGTTGCCCCGGGGCCCATAAACTTTGACGTTTCCGCCGGGCGCCGGGTTGACGACATGCGGAATTCTCAATAGGGAAGCCCATCCCTCTTGGGAATCAATCCAGGCGGCCCGATTCCGTGCCGCGTGAGTACCTCGATACATTATCTGATGAAAAGCCTCTCGGGGCGTCATCAGGTGTTGTGAAAAAAGGTTCTGGAGTTACGGAACCGCAACGAAAAGGAAAGTGACACGTGGCACGTATTGCCGGCGTAAACATCCCGACTGCCAAACGGGTCCCCATCGCCCTCACCTATATCACCGGAATCGGCAACACTTCGGCGAAAGCCATTTGTGAAGCCGTTGGCATCGACGCAACCCGTCGCGTCAACGAGCTGTCCGACTCCGAAGTTCTGGCCATCCGTGAGCACATCGACGCAAACTACACCGTTGAAGGTGACCTGCGTCGCGAAGTGACCATGAACATCAAGCGTCTGATGGACCTGGGTAGCTACCGTGGCCTGCGCCACCGTCGTAACCTGCCCGTTCGCGGTCAGCGGACCCACACCAACGCTCGCACCCGCAAAGGCCCCGCAAAGGCCATCGCTGGTAAGAAGAAGTAAGGGAGGGTTTGATTAATGGCACGCGATAAATCCCGCACGAAGCGTAAAGAGCGCAAGAACATCGCCACCGGCGTTGCACATGTGAACTCTTCGTTCAACAACACCAAGATCCTGATCTCTGACGTTCAGGGCAACGCGATTTCCTGGTCCTCCGCTGGCACCATGGGCTTCAAGGGCTCCCGTAAGTCCACGCCCTATGCGGCGCAGATGGCTGCAGAAGATGCAGGCAAGAAAGCTCAGGATCACGGTGTTAAAACCCTCGAAGTCGAAGTTCAGGGCCCCGGTTCGGGTCGTGAATCCGCACTGCGCGCCCTGGCTGCAATCGGGTTCAACATCACCTCGATCCGTGACGTGACCCCGATCGCGCACAACGGCTGCCGCCCGCCAAAGCGCCGCCGCGTCTAATTATTTACGACTTTCGCTGGGGCCCCGCTTGATTTGTCGGGCCCCAGTACGTCATTTTAAACCTCGGGCGTCTGCACCTTCGGACATGGGGTACGGACAGGAATGGAGGGACTGCATGATCCATAAAAACTGGGCAGAGCTGATCAAGCCGACACAGCTTGACGTGAAGCCGGGCAATGACCCCGCACGGCAGGCAACCATCGTTGCAGAGCCGCTTGAGCGTGGTTTTGGTCTGACACTGGGCAACGCACTGCGTCGCGTCCTGATGAGCTCGCTGCAAGGCGCGGCCATCACCAGCGTTCAGATCGACAATGTTCTGCACGAATTCTCCAGCGTCGCTGGCGTTCGCGAAGATGTCACCGACATCATCCTGAACCTAAAAGGTGTGTCGCTGCGCATGGAAGTCGAAGGCCCCAAGCGCCTGTCGATCAATGCCAAAGGCCCCGCAGTTGTCACCGCTGGTGATATCTCGGAAAGCGCCGGTATCGACGTTCTGAACCGTGACCACGTGATCTGCCACCTCGACGATGGTGCGGACCTGTTCATGGAACTGACCGTCAACACCGGTAAAGGCTACGTTTCGGCAGAGAAGAACAAGCCGGAAGACGCACCCATCGGTCTGATCCCGATCGATGCGATCTACTCGCCGGTGAAAAAGGTCTCCTACGACGTTCAGCCGACCCGTGAAGGTCAGGTTCTGGATTATGACAAGCTGACCATGAAGGTTGAAACCGATGGTTCCGTTACGCCGGACGACGCCGTGGCCTATGCTGCGCGCATCCTGCAGGACCAACTGTCGATCTTCGTCAACTTCGACGAGCCGGAATCGGCTGGCCGCCAGGACGAGGACGATGGTCTCGAGTTCAACCCGCTTCTGCTGAAGAAAGTGGACGAGCTGGAACTGTCGGTGCGTTCGGCAAACTGCCTGAAGAACGACAACATCGTTTACATCGGCGATCTGATCCAGAAGACCGAAGCAGAGATGCTGCGTACGCCGAACTTCGGCCGCAAGTCGCTGAACGAGATCAAAGAAGTGCTGTCGGGCATGGGCCTGCATCTTGGCATGGATGTCGAGGACTGGCCGCCGGACAACATCGAAGATCTGGCCAAGAAATTCGAAGATTCGTTCTGAGAATAAGGGGAGGGCGCAAGTCCTCCCCAACTACAAATGCCCACGCTGGTGGGGACAATCAGGGCAAACCCGCCCCAAGGAGAGCAGCTGACACGCATCGGCTGACAGACAAAGCAAAACCTTTAGAAGGAACTAGAAAATGCGTCACGCACGTGGATATCGCCGCCTGAACCGCACCCATGAGCACCGCAAGGCTCTGTTTGCAAACATGGCTGGCTCGCTCATCGAGCATGAGCAGATCAAAACCACATTGCCCAAGGCAAAAGAACTGCGTCCGATCGTTGAAAAACTGATCACGCTGGCGAAAAAAGGCGACCTGCACTCCCGCCGGAACGCCGCCTCGCGTCTGAAGGAAGACCAGTATGTGTCGAAACTGTTCGACGTTCTGGGCCCGCGCTACAAGGATCGTCAGGGCGGTTACGTCCGTATCCTGAAAGCCGGCTTCCGTTATGGCGACATGGCGCCGATGGCGATCATCGAATTCGTTGACCGCGACGTAAATGCCAAGGGCGCTGCCGACAAGGCGCGCGTTGCCGAAGCCGAAGCGGCTGCCGACGACGAATAATAAATTACAGGCCACAACGGTCTGTCATTCTGGCCCCTGCAGCTGTGCCTGCAGGGGCTTTTTCATTTCCGTCCTCGCGTGCCGGTCCGGCAGGGGACCGCTCCTGTCTCGGATGCTGCGCTTGCATTCCGCTGCCAGCCTCCGCATATCCTGTTCTGACCGAGGAATGGAGGCGATATGATCCGCGCTGTTTTGACCGCTCTGATGCTGGCCCTGGCTCTGGGCACGCAGGCCCCTGCCGAAACGCGTGTGCCGCAGTCGCAGGCGGAAATTTCGCTGGGGTTTGCACCATTGGTGAAACAGGCGGCCCCGGCGGTGGTCAATATCTACGCCAAGATCGTGACCGAGGCGCCGCAGGCATCGCCTTTTGCGGGCGATCCCTTCTTTGACGATTTCTTCCGCAGTTTTTCCAACCCTCGCCCCCGGGTGCAGAACTCATTGGGGTCAGGGGTGATCCTTGCCGAGGATGGCATCGTGGTGTCCAATTATCATGTTGTCGGCATGGCGACGGAAATCCGCGTGGTGACCACGGACCGGCGCGAGTATGAGGCCCGCGTGGTCCTCGCAGATCAGGCCAGCGATCTGGCGATCCTGCGGCTTGAAGATGCAGAGGGCCTGCCGTTCCTCAATCTGCGCAACAGCGATCAGGTTGAGGTCGGCGAATTGGCCCTGGCCATCGGCAATCCCTTTGGTGTGGGGCAGACGGTCAGTAGCGGTATCATTTCGGGGCTGGCGCGCACGGGCACCGGCACCGGAGAAGGTTTCGGCTATTACATCCAGACCGACGCGCCGATCAATCCCGGCAACTCTGGTGGGGCGCTGATCGACGTGAATGGCGAGCTCATCGGGATCAACACACGGATCCTTAGCCGTTCGGGCGGATCCAACGGCATCGGCTTTGCCATTCCAGCCAATCTGGTTCGGGAGTTCCTGCATCAGGCCCGCGCGGGCGCGGAAAGCTTTCAGCGCCCCTGGGCAGGGATGACCGGGCAACCGGTGGATGCGGATCTGGCGGCCTCGCTGGGGATGCCACGCCCCGAAGGCATGCTGATCTCCGAACTCCACCCCGAAAGCCCCTTTGCCAAGGCGGGATTTGAAGTCGGCGATGTGGTGACCGAGGTCGACGGAGAGCCGGTAAATTCACCGTCCGAGATGGTGTTCCGCATGACCATTGCCGGTCTGGGCGGCAGTTCGGACGTGGCGCGCTGGCGCGGCGGTGAGAAAAAAGTGGTGCGGGTCGAGATGTACAGCGCCCCGGACAATCCTGCGGCCGACCCAGTGCAACTGGGCGAACGCAGCCCACTGCCCGGGCTGACGGTGGCGCGCATTAACCCGCGGCTCATCGTGGATTTGCAATTGCCGCTCTCGGCCGAAGGTGTGGTGATCGCCGATCCGGGGCCTTACGGTGCGCGGGCGGGGCTGCAGCGGGGCGATGTCCTGCTCGGGATCAACGGCGAAGCGGTCACGGCGCCGCAGGATGTGGTCGATCTGATGGGCCGCACGCAGGGCTGGCTGGTTCTCGACCTGTTGCGGCGCGGGCAGCGCGTCAGTCTGCGTTTCCGGCTCTGATCCATGGCAGATCTTTTTGACAGCGACGCACCACAGCCCACGGGCGGCGAAGAACCCAACAGGCCGCTGGCGGACCGTCTGCGCCCGCGCTCCCTGTCCGAGGTGATCGGCCAGCAGCAGGTGCTGGGACCGGAGGCACCACTGGGTGTCATGCTGGCATCGGGATCGCTGTCCTCATTGGTGTTCTGGGGGCCGCCGGGGGTGGGGAAGACCACCATCGCGCGGCTTCTGGCTAAGGAAACCGATCTGCATTTCGTGCAGATCTCGGCCATCTTCACTGGCGTACCGGATCTGAAGAAGGTGTTCGAGGCGGCCAAGCACAGGCGCGCCAATGGACAGGGCACGCTGCTGTTCGTTGATGAGATCCACCGTTTCAACAAGGCGCAGCAGGACGGGTTCCTGCCGCATATGGAGGATGGCACCATCCTTCTGGTCGGCGCCACCACCGAAAACCCGAGTTTCGAGCTGAATGCCGCTCTGTTGTCGCGCTCGCAGGTGCTGGTGCTGGAACGCCTGCCGCTGGCGGATCTGGAACTGCTGACCCAGCGCGCCGAGAAGGAACTCGGCCGGGCGCTGCCGCTGACCGGCGATGCGCGCGACGCGCTGCAGGAAATGGCGGATGGCGATGGGCGTGCGCTGCTCAATCTGATCGAACAGGTCTCTGCCTGGCGGGTTGAGGCGCCGCTCGGGCGCGAGGCGCTGGCGACCCGGCTGATGCGGCGGGCGGCGAAATACGACAAATCCGGCGAGGAGCATTACAACCTGATCTCGGCGCTGCACAAATCCGTGCGCGGCTCGGATCCCGATGCGGCGCTTTACTGGTATGCGCGCATGCTGGAGGGCGGCGAGGATCCGCGTTTTCTGGCCCGGCGGCTGACCCGGATGGCGGTCGAGGATATCGCGCTGGCGGACCCACAGGCGCAGGCTGTCTGTTTGCAAGCCTGGGAGACCTACGAACGGCTCGGTAGCCCGGAAGGGGAGCTGGCGCTGGCGCAGGCGGTGATCTATCTGGCACTCGCGCCAAAGACCAACGCGGGCTACATGGCCTACAAGGCCGCCCGACGGTTGGCCAAGGAAACGGGCAGCACGCCGCCACCGAAACATATCATGAATGCCCCGACTAAGCTGATGACCGAACAGGGCTATGGCGCGGGCTACCAGTATGATCATGATGCCGAGGATGGCTTTTCCGGGCAGAACTATTTCCCCGAAGGCGTCAAACGCCCGGTTCTCTATCAGCCCGTCGAGCGCGGGTTTGAACGGGAATTGAAACGGCGGACCGAGTTCTTTGCCAAGCTGCGGCTACAGCGGAACAGTTGACCGGGTGACGGGCGGATCAGGTCAGGCGGTGACCTCGACCCAGGTGCCCATGCCCGCCGCGTGATGCGATAGCATATGGCAATGCAGCAGCCATTTGCCGGGGTTGTGGGCGTTGAATGCGACGGTCCGCGTCTCCCCGCGCATCATCAACAGCGTATCGCGCAGGGGACCAAGCCCGCCGCCCGGCAGGACTTCGGCAAAATGCATGCCGTGCAGATGCATTGCATGGGGAAAGGCGGTGTCGTTGACCATGGTGAGTTTGACCGTCTCGCCAATGGACGCGCGTACAAGCGGGGCGTTCGGTCGGCCGACCACGCCATTCAGCGCCCAGAATTGACCCGCCTGCGCTAGCGAGCGCATGCCTTGCGTCTCTCCCTGCCACTCAGCGGCCCGCATGCCGCCCATGGCGCCGCCCTCCATGCGCAGGGTCGCACTGCGCGCATTGCCGAGGGTGATCGCATGGTCCGGGTTGGGTGGGAGCGGTGCGGGCATGTTGCGGGTGCTCTTGGTCCCGGCAGAGACCGGAAAGCTCGCCTGCGCGTAACCGCCATCGCGTTCGAACTGCACCAGAAAGGCATCCTCGCCCGCGTCGGCCGTCACATCGACGATCAGGTCGATCCGCTGCGCGGGTGCCAGCAGCAGTTGGTCGGGGATATCTTCCGGCGCTGTCAGAGGCATGCCGTCATAAGCCATGATCCAACCTGTCAGCCCCTGCAGCCCAAGGGCAAAGATCCGGGCATTGGCGCTGTTGATCAGCCGCAGGCGCAGCCGGTCGCCCTGCTGCACGGGGTAGCGCGCCTCGATCTGGCCGTTGGTCAGCATCACATTGCCCATGCGCCCGGCGTGGGACATGTCGTGGGGGTGGTCGAACACCGGGTCCACCGCCGCATCCTGCATGAGGCGGATGTCATCCAGTATCAGCACAAGATCCTGATCCACATCGGGGGCGTCGTGTTCGGCCACGATCAGTGGGCCCTGAATGCCGCGCTCCACCTGTTCGACCGACTGGGCGTGGGAATGGTACCAATAGGTCCCGGCATCGGGCAGGGCGAAATCATAGGTAAACTCTGCGCCCGGCGCGATGGGATCCTGCGTCAGCCCCGGTACGCCGTCCATGGCGTTTTCGATGCGGATGCCGTGCCAGTGCATCGAGGTTTCTTGCGGCAGCCCGTTGTTGACCTGAACCTTTAGCCGGTCCCCTTGCCTGGCCTGGAGGGCCGGTCCCGGCATGCTGCTGTTCACCCCCCAAAGATCTGTCTTGCCGTATTGCACGGGCGCGATCTGTTGCTGCAGGGGCGCCAGCACAAGCTGAACCTGCGCCGCGGCCCAGCCACTGCGGGGCAAAAGCGGCAGCGCGGCAAGGCTGGCGAGAAAGGAACGGCGAGATGGCATAAGGGTCTCCTCCCAGTGGATGGCTGACAAACTAAGGGGGCGTGCAGGTCTGACAAGACATCCACCCACTGGAAGGTTGGCATGAATTTTGCGCTTGGCCGCTTTGCGCGTTGAAAACTTGACATCCGTGGCCCACCGCGCGACAGACCGCGCATGTATCTCACCGTTCTATATGTCGCCCTTGGCGGCGCCCTTGGGGCCGCCTGCCGCTATCTGACCGGGCTTGGCGTGGTCCGACTGTTCGGCCATGGCGATTTTCCCTTGGCGATCATCACCGTCAACGTGATCGGTTCCTTCATCATGGGGGTCTTTGCTGTCACCGCCGCGCACAAGGGGCTGACCCATCTCAGCCCTTTTGTGATGACTGGCATGCTGGGCGGCTTCACGACCTTCTCGGCCTTCTCGCTTGAGACGGCGAATATGATCGAACGGGGTGCAATGGGTCAGGCGGCTCTCTATATTGTGCTGTCTGTGGGACTGTCTGTTGGCGGTCTGTTTTTGGGCCTGATGGCCGCCAGAGGAGTTTTCGCATGAGCGGCGTTCAGACAATCACCGTCACCGAAGAGGATGCGGACCAGCGCGTGGACCGCTGGCTGCGGCGCCTGTTCCCACATGTCAGCCAGGGCCGCATCGAGAAGATGTGCCGCAAGGGTGAGCTTCGCATTGACGGTGGCCGGGTCAAGGCCAGCACCCGTGTTGAGGCCGGGCAGTCCGTGCGCGTGCCGCCGCTGCCGTCGGCCGACCACCAGCCGATCACGCCGGAAAAGCGGCGGATCTCGGATGCGGATGCCAAGATGATCCGCGATTGCGTGATCTACAAAGACGATGATGTCATCGTGCTGAACAAGCCCCACGGGCTGGCAGTGCAGGGCGGCAGTGGCACCACCAAACACGTGGATGGCCTGTCCGAGGCTCTGCGCTTTGGCTATGATGAAAAGCCCCGACTGGTGCACCGGCTGGACAAGGATACCTCGGGTGTACTGGTTCTGGCGCGAACGCGGGCAGCCGCGCAGGCGCTGACCGCCGCCTTCCGCCATCGCAACACGCGCAAGATCTACTGGGCGCTGGTTGCCGGCGTTCCGACGCCGTACCTGGGCGAAATCAAGGCGGGTCTTGTAAAGGCGGGCGGTCATGGCCGCAGCGGCGAAGGCGAAAAGATGATCGCGGTGCATCCTTCCGAGATCGACAACACGCCGGGCGCCAAGCGGGCACATACCTTTTATGCCACGCTCTACCGGGTGGCGGGGCGCGCCTCCTGGGTGGCGATGGAGCCGGTCACGGGCCGTACCCACCAGCTACGCGCGCATATGGCCGAGATCGGCCACCCGATTGTCGGCGATGGCAAATACGGCGGCTCGGGTCAGGAAAACCTGGGCGACGGCTGGGGCGCGCAACTGGGCGGCATCATCAGCAAGAAACTGCACCTGCATTGCCGCCGGATGGCGTTTGAGCATCCGGTGACGAAAAAGCAGATCTCGGTTACCGCAGAGCTGCCCGAGCACATGAAACACAGCTGGGACACCTTTGGCTGGACCGAGGATCTGGCGGCGGAGGATCCGTTCGAGGGCCTCCTATGAGTACCCCGCTGCGGCTGGTACTGTTCGATGTGGATGGCACCCTTGCCGATAGTCAGGCAGCCATCACCAGCGCGATGAGCGCGGCCTTTGCGACGGTCGATTTGCCCGCACCTTCGCGCGATGCGGTCCTGTCGATCGTCGGGCTGTCGCTGCCGCAGGCTATGGCGCAGCTGGCGCCCGAGGCGGGAACAACGGCACAGGCTGCGTTGGTGGATGGCTACAAGCAGGCTTATATGTCGGCGCGCCAGGCTGCAGGGGCGGGGCACTCGCCGCTGTTTCCGGGCGCACGGGAGGCTTTGGACGCCCTGCACGCGGTGCCCGAATACCTGTTGGGTGTCGCGACCGGGAAATCACAGCGGGGCCTCGATGCGCTGATCGCGGCGCATGATCTGGACTGTTTCGTGACCCGGCAGGTGGCCGATCACCACCCGTCCAAACCGCATCCCTCGATGGTGCTGACGGCGCTCGCTGAAACCGGAGTGGACGCGCGCCATGCGGTGATGATCGGCGATACCAGCTTTGATATGGATATGGGCCGCGCGGCTGGGGTCACCACCATCGCGGTGGACTGGGGTTATCACCCGGCAGAGCGGCTGCAGGCAGACCATATGATCGGCAGTTTTACCGAGTTGGAACCGCTGCTAGAGAAGATCTGGAAGGCATAAGACAATGAGCGAATGGGCACCGAAACGATTCTGGAAAGCGACGGCAATCGCCGAGACGGATGACGGCTATACCGTCGAGCTGGACGGGCGCCGGGTCAAAACCCCGGCGAAGGCGCTGCTTGAAGTCCCCTCGCAGCAGATGGCCGAAGCCATCGCAGCGGAGTGGGACGCGCAGACCGAATCGGTCAATCCCGCCACCATGCCTTTTACCCGCTCGGCCAATGCTGCCATCGACAAGGTGACCCATCAGCACGCCGAAGTGGCTGATATGCTGGCTGAATATGGCGATTCCGATTTGCTGTGCTACCGGGCCGATAGCCCGAAGGAACTGGTCGCCCGTCAAGCCGAGGAATGGGATCCGGCGCTCGACTGGGCGCATGAGGCGCTGGGCGCACGCTTGCATCCGCGCAGCGGTGTTCTTCATCAGCCGCAGGATGCGGCCACTATTGCTGACCTGCGCGCCCGGGTGCATGGGATGACCCCATTTCAGCTCGCTGGGTTTCACGATCTCGTGGGGATGTCGGGGTCTCTGATCCTGGGCTTTGCTGCCGCTATGGACTGGCGCGACGCCGAGGAGATCTGGCAGTTGTCCCGGCTAGATGAACGCTGGCAGGAAGAGCAGTGGGGCGTCGATGAAGAGGCGCAAACCACAGCAGAACTGAAGCGTGATTCTTTTTTGCACGCTAAACGGTTCTACGATTTCTCGGGTTGAGACAGCCGCCGGGATAGGACGTGAGACAGGAAATATCACAGCGGGACGGTTGAGCGAAAAATTTTAACAATCGCCCCCCTGTTCGCTATGCGTCCATCGAATTTGGTGATCCAACCCTTGACGTTTGTTTATGAATCCGCCCAAACTTCCCTGTGATTTAGGTGTTTTCCCTAGATCCCGTCGTTCCGGTATGGCTAACGGCGGAAAAAAACCACCTGTACAGGTGGAACATCAGGAAGAGGTAAAAATGAACAAATCCGTATTTTTGGGCGCGCTGACCGTGGCCGGGATTGCAGCTGGTGCAGCTGCTGCCGGTACGCTGGACGATGTGAAAGCCCGCGGCAAACTGAACTGCGGCGTCACCACCGGTCTGGTCGGTTTTGCTGCTCCGAATGCGAATGGGGAATGGGAAGGTTTTGACGTCGCCGTCTGCCGCGCTGTTGCTGCGGCCACTCTGGGCGACTCGACCGCTGTTGAATTCGTGCCGACCACCGGCAAAACCCGCTTCACGGCTCTGGCCTCGGGTGAAATCGACATGCTGGCGCGTAACACCACCTGGACCTTTTCGCGCGACGTTGATCTGAAGTTCGAATTCACCGGCGTGAACTACTACGACGGTCAGGGCTTCATGGTTCCCAAGGACCTGGGTGTTTCCTCGGCGAAGGAACTGGACGGCGCAACCGTCTGCATCCAGACCGGTACCACCACCGAGCTGAACCTGGCGGACTTCTTCCGCTCGAACAACATCAGCTACGAGCCGGTTCCGATCGAAACCAACGCCGAAGCACAGCAGCAGTATCTGGCTGGCGCCTGTGACGTTTACACCACCGACGCATCCGGCCTGGCCGCGACCCGCGCAACCTTTGACGATCCGGCAGGCCACGTGCTGCTGCCCGAGATCATCTCCAAAGAGCCGCTCGGTCCGCTTGTCCGCCACGGCGACAACGAATGGGGCGACGTGGTCCGCTGGACCCTCAACGCTCTGATCACCGCCGAAGAGCTGGGCGTGACCTCGGCCAACCTGGCTGAAATGTCCGCAGGCACCAACAACCCCGAAATCAACCGTCTGCTGGGCACCGAAGGTACCCTGGGCGAGATGCTGGGTCTGTCGGCTGACTGGGCCAAGAACGCAATCGCCGCTGGCGGTAACTACGGTGAAGTCTTCGCCAAGAACATCGGTGAAGACACCCCGATCGGTCTGGCCCGTGGTCTGAACGCACAGTGGACCGAAGGTGGTCTGCTGTACTCGCCGCCGTTCCGGTAAGCACAAAACGGAGAGGGCGCAGGACATCCTGCGCCCTTTTCCTATCTGAAAAAAATGAGCTTCGGATTTCTGCGGAGCAGGGGAAAACCCTGCCGGGACACAGATCTGTAGCCTCGGGGATCTCTTTACATGTCAACTCTCTCTGACCCTCCACAGGACGGGTTCCGGCTGTCTATGTTGATCAACGATACCCGCTATCGTTCATTGACCTTTCAGGCGATTGCCGCGCTCCTGCTTGCACTTTCGATCTGGTATCTGGGGAATAACCTGATCCAGAACCTGCGCGCCGCGGGCCTCAACATCTCTTATGACTTTCTGGGCAATCCCGCCGGCTATGATATCAACCAGCGGCTTGTCGAATATGACAACCAGGACAGCCACGGGCGTGCCGCCCTTGTGGGCGTTCTGAATACGCTTCTGGTTGCTTTCCTTGCCTGCGTTACGGCGACGATTTTCGGCGTGATCGCCGGCGTTCTGCGCCTGTCCAACAACTGGCTCGTCTCCAAGCTGATGGCGATCTACGTCGAGATCTTCCGCAACATTCCGGTTCTGATCTGGATCATCATCATCTTTACGATCATGACCGCCGTATTGCCGGGACCGCGGGCCTTCCGCGGTGACAATCCGGATTCGACGATGCTGCTGGATCTCTTCGCCTTCACCAACCGGGGTGTCTACATTCCGATGCCGTGGTTCGAGAGCGGTCTGTTTGCTTCCACCGCCCTCAATTGGGTTCTGGTGCTGGCGGTTCTGATCGGCTCGCTGTTCGTCACCCGCCGGATCGAGACCTGGGCGACCGCGAAACAGGAAGCCACCGGCGTGCGCCCCAAGACGCTGCTGATGGTGCTGGGCGTCTGGCTGGTGCCATTCATCCTGCTGATGCTCATCATGGGGCTGACCTGGGAAGTTCCCGCACTCAAAGGGTTCAACTTCCAGGGCGGTATCAAGATCGGCGGTCCGCTGATCGCACTGTGGTTCGCACTTTCGATCTACACCGGTGCCTTTATCGCCGAGAACGTGCGGGCAGGGATCCAGGCGATCTCCAAGGGCCAGACCGAAGCGGCGGCCGCGCTGGGACTGCGGCCCGGACGCATCATGAACCTGGTGATTCTGCCTCAGGCGCTGCGGGTGATCATTCCGCCGCTGATTTCGCAGTATCTCAACATCACCAAGAACTCCTCGCTGGCGATCGCCGTGGGCTATGCGGATATCACCGCGACCCTGGGCGGCATTACCCTCAACCAGACCGGACGCGCGATCGAATGCGTGCTCCTGTTGATGCTGTTCTATCTCACGGCATCGCTGGTCATCTCGATGGTGATGAACATCTACAACGCCTCCGTGAAGCTGAAGGAGCGCTAAGCCATGAGTGACAAGACAACCCATCAGATTGCCTTTGTCGCCGAAGGCACCATTCCGCCCTCACCGCCGCCTGCCAGTCAGGCTGGCGTGGTCAGGTGGCTGCGGGAAAATCTGTTCTCCAGCATTCCCAACGGGATCCTGACCCTTGTGGCGCTGACCCTGATCTACATGATCCTGCAGAACACCGTGCCCTGGCTGGTGAATGGCGTGTGGACGACCAACTCGCTGAATGAGTGCCGCGAGGTTCTGGATGGCAAGGTCGGGGCCTGTTTCTCGGTTCTGACCGAACGCTGGCACCAGCTTCTTTACGGGTTCAAATACCCGGCAGAGTTCTACTGGCGCCCGAACCTGGCGCTGGTTCTGCTGCTGGTGGCGATTGCGCCAGTACTGTTCTTCGATTTGCCCCGTAAGATGCTGATCTTCACCGCGCTCTATCCCTTTATTGCCTTCTGGCTGATCTGGGGTGGCACAATCATGGCGCCGATCCTGGCCCTTCTGGGGTTCATCGTTGGCGGCGTGGTGTTCCAGATCTATGGACGGGGTTCCTTCGCCGCGGGCTTCTTTGGTGGCATTGCTGCAGCCCTGATCATCTGGTGGCTGGGCAGCTTGCTGATCCCCGAAGGGGCGTCGGACAATGCGATGCTGCCAGCGGTGCCTTCGCGTGACCTGGGTGGCTTCATGCTGAACCTGATGCTGGGTGTGACCTGCGTGTCGCTGTCCCTGCCGCTGGGCATTGCCCTGGCGCTGGGCCGTCAGTCTGACATGCCGCTGATCAAATGGATCTGCGTGGTCTTCATCGAGTTCGTGCGCGGTGTGCCGCTGATCACGCTGCTGTTCGTGGCGTCGGTGATGCTGGCCTATTTCTTCCCGCCTGATGCCACGGTGGACCTGTTCCTGCGTGTGGTCATCATGATCACCATGTTCTCCGCGGCCTATATCGCCGAGGTGATCCGTGGTGGTCTCGCGGCCCTGCCCAAAGGGCAGTATGAGGCGGCGGATTCGCTGGGGCTCGATTACCCGCAGGCAATGCGTCTGATCATCCTGCCGCAGGCGCTGAAGATCTCGATCCCGGGCATCGTCAACGTGGCCGTGGGCCTGTTCAAGGATACCACGCTGGTGTCGGTCATTTCGATGTTCGACCTGGTGGGCATGATCCGCGGACCGATCCTCGCTTCGACCGAATGGAATGGCGTCTACTGGGAGCTTCTGGGCTTCGCTGCCGCTCTGTTCTTTGTCGTCTGCTACGGCATCTCACAATACTCGCAATGGCTGGAACGCCGCCTTGCGACCGATCACCGATAAGGAGGCCAAGACATGACTGGCACTTCACAAATGCAGGTATCCGACAAAGTCGCGATCACCATTGATGGAATGAACAAGTGGTACGGCTCCTTTCACGTGCTGCGCGATATCAACCTGACGGTCTATGAGGGCGAACGGATCGTAATTTGCGGCCCGTCTGGCTCTGGTAAATCGACACTGATCCGCTGCATCAACGCGCTGGAAGAACACCAGCAGGGGTCGATCACCGTGGATGGCACGCTGCTGTCGTCGGATCTGAAGAACATCGACAAGATTCGGTCCGAGGTTGGCATGTGCTTTCAGCACTTCAACTTGTTCCCGCATCTGACCATTCTGGAAAACTGCACGCTGGCGCCGATCTGGGTTCGCAAGACGCCCAAGAAGGAAGCCGAAGAGCGGGCGATGCATTTCCTTGAAAAGGTCAAGATCCCCGATCAAGCCAACAAGTTCCCGGGCCAGCTGTCCGGTGGTCAGCAGCAGCGTGTGGCGATCGCGCGCTCCCTTTGCATGATGCCGCGCATCATGCTGTTCGATGAGCCGACCTCGGCGCTTGACCCCGAGATGATCAAAGAGGTGCTCGACACCATGATCGAACTGGCGGAAGAGGGCATGACCATGCTTTGCGTGACCCACGAGATGGGTTTTGCCCGTCAGGTGGCGAACCGGGTTATCTTCATGGATGCGGGTCAGATCGTTGAGCAGAATGAGCCGGAAGCCTTCTTCAACAACCCGCAAAGCGAACGTACCCAGCTCTTCCTGAGCCAGATCCTGGGTCACTGATCTTCCCGATCATTGCGCCAATAAGAAACCCGCCGGATATTCCGGCGGGTTTTTCTTATTGTGGGGGCTCAGGCGCCCAGAAGTTCGCGTGGCACGATGAAATCCACCACCTTGCCGCTGCCCCAGGTCAGATCGCTCCAGCGGTCGATGTCAAAGCGGGCGATCAGCGTGGCGCCGGTGGGGTAGTCGTCAAATCGCGAATGGTCTGGCGGATGGCTTACGATGGCATGGGCAAATGCGGCAATGCCCGGGTTGTGGCACAGGATCATGGTTCGCGGATGTTCGGCCTGTTTCAGAACCTCAAAGATGATCTCCGGGCTGGCGTGGAACAGCCGTTCGGTAAAGATAGTCGGTGCGAAGAGATCCATCAGCTGATAGGTTTCCCGCGTGCGCTGCGAAGAGGAAGAAAGCACCTGTCCCGGCAACTGATCGATGTCCCGCAGCCAGTCGCCCAATGCCTTGGCCGAGGCGCGGCCCCGTTTGTTCAGGGGGCGGGCATGGTCGCTGGGGGCGCTGGTGTCCCAGGCGGATTTAGCGTGGCGGGTCAGAATAAGTGTGCAGGTCATGTCTTGTGAAAATAGCTCATGTGATGGGCCGATTGCACCGGGTCGCGACCGGCCCCCTGGCTGAGGGGGCAGGCAAGCCGGGCAAGGCAGCCGTTTTCAAGGCAAGGAGCGCCCTCCGGGGTGTCCAGATGGCTGTGACAGCCGGTAACACCGTAGGGGCCACCCGCCACCAACGCCTGTACCGGGCAGGTGCTGAGGCAGGGTCTGGCCACGCAGCTGTCGCAGGGGGACTGCGCCAGAGGAGGCGGTGGTAGATCGATCTCCTGCTGCAAGTGAAGCGCTCCCCGGTACGAGATCATCATGCCAACCGTATCATGGACCAGCATGTGCGACGGGGATGTGAAAGCCCGCCCCGAGGCCAGCGCCCAGTTGATGAAGGGCGTATAGGGCGGCCCGCCAAAGGGGTAGTGGGCGGTGGCTCCGGTATCTGTCGCCAAGGCGTCGATGACCCGCTCAGACCAGCGGTCCAGCGGATCGTCCGCAGCATCTCTGAACTCCGGCGCGCCGGTGATGCGGGGCCAGCATTCCGGCCCCAGAAGGCCTAGGAGGACCAGGGTACCGCCCGACAGGCCCTGAACTGGGCTATGGCGCGGGTGTAGGGCGCCAAGCACAGCAAGGTCGCGGTGTTTGGCGGCGCGCTCGATCTCCTGATAGCTGGGTGCGGATGTCATAGGCTTCCCTGGGTGATGGTAGCCAAATGTAGCCTCTGGACCCGTGATCCCAAAGAAAAACCGCCCGGGGGAGGGGCGGTTTCAATACTGTCTTGATGTCACCCGTGCGGGTTAGGCCCGGATCATCGACCCGGCGCCATGATCGGTGAACAGCTCCAGCAGCACCGCATTCGGCACCCGTCCATCGACGATGGTGCAGGCCCGGACACCGTTTCGGACCGCTGACAGGGCGGTTTCCGTCTTCGGGATCATGCCGCCTGCGATGACGCCTGCCTTTGTCATTTCCTCGACATCAGCGGCCTTCAGCTCGGTAACCACTTCGCCGCTGGCGTTTTTCACGCCGGACACATCCGTCAGCAGCAGCAGGCGATCAGCGTTGAGGGATTCGGCAATCGCCCCGGCGGCGGTGTCGCCGTTGATGTTGAAAGTCTCGCCATTGCGGCCCGCGCCGATCGGAGCGATGACAGGAATGATGTCATTCTCGAACAGGTGGTGCAGCACCGCTGGATTCATTTCTACCGGTGTGCCGACGAATCCCAGATCCGGGTTGGTCTCTTCGCAGGTGATCAGATCCGCGTCCTTGCCTGACAGGCCAACACCCATACCGCCCTGTGCATTGATCGCCTGCACGATGCGTTTGTTGACCAGACCGGACAGGACCATTTCGACCACTTCCATCGTGGCCTTGTCGGTGACCCGCTTGCCGTTGACGAACTCGGATTTGATCTGAAGCTTGTCCAGCATTGCGTTGATCATTGGACCGCCGCCATGCACGATGACCGGGTTCACTCCGACCTGTCGCATCAGCACGATATCGCGGGCAAAGGTTTCCATGGCCTCGTCGCTGCCCATGGCGTGTCCGCCGAGCTTGATCACGACGATGGCACCGTCATAGCGCTGCATATAGGGCAGGGCGCTGGACAGTGTCTCGGCGGTTGCAATCCAATCGCGGTTCATATCTTGCTTCTTCATGGCTGGGTCCCTCTGGCAAGTGGTGTTACGCGGTTCTGCGCCCTGTGCCAAGTGCGCCGTTGCAGCGCGGTGCGGGAATGATAGGGTCAGGCCGTAGAGCCCTCAGACCGGAACCCACCCAATGAGCCAGAAGACCCTTTTGCTGACCGGAGCCAGCCGCGGCATTGGCCATGCCACCGTGCGGCATTTCAATGCCGAAGGCTGGCGGGTGATCACCTGTTCCCGCCACCCGTTTCCGCAGGAATGTCCCTGGGGCGGCGGAGAAGAGAATCACGTGCAACTGGACCTGTCGGACCCCTCGGACACCATTAATGCGGTTGGGGTCATTCAGGAGCGTCTGAACGGGCGGCTGGATGCACTGGTCAATAATGCGGGGATTTCCCCCAAAGGGCCGGATGGCGAACGGCTGAACACGCTCGACACTGATCTGATGACATGGGGCAAGGTGTTCCACGTCAATTTCTTTGCCTCGGTGGTGCTGGCGCGGGGGTTGAAGGATGAACTGGCAGCCGCCAAGGGCTCCGTGGTCAACGTGACCTCAATCGCGGGCAGCCGGGTGCATCCCTTCGCCGGGGCGGCCTATGCCACGTCAAAGGCTGCCTTGGCAGCACTGACGCGGGAGATGGCGCATGACTTCGGCCCGCTCGGCGTGCGGGTCAATGCCATCGCGCCGGGAGAGGTGGAAACGGCAATCCTGTCACCGGGGACCGAACATATCGTGGAAAAACTGCCGATGCAGCGTCTGGGCCAGCCCGAGGAAGTCGCCTCTGCGATCTACTTCCTCTGCTCTGAAGGTAGCTCCTATATCTCCGGGGCGGAGATCGAGGTGAACGGTGCCCAGCACGTCTGACGGGCGCCGAACGGCTTAATCAATACCAGAGATGATCGACCGCAGCGTGGCGATTCCCTCGCCCTTTTCCGAAGAGGTCATCACGATTTCAGGATAGGCTGCCGGGTGTTTGGACAGGGCGCTACGTACCTGCTCCATCACCTTGTCCAGATCCTTCGCCTTGACCTTGTCGGCCTTGGTCATCACGCATTGGAAGGTGACCGCAGCACTGTCCAGCAGCGCCATGATCTCGTCGTCGACCTTCTTGATGCCGTGGCGGCTGTCGATCAGCACAAAGGCACGGCGCAGGGTCTGACGCCCGCTGAGATAGCGTTTCAGCAGTTTCTGCCATTTTTCGACCACCGCTAGCGGCGCATTGGCATAGCCATAGCCCGGCAGGTCGACGAGGTAGAGATCGGGACCTTGTGTGAAATAGTTGATCTCTTGCGTGCGGCCCGGGGTGTTGGAGGCCCGCGCCAGCCCCTTGGTGCCGGTCAGCGCATTGATCAGGCTGGATTTGCCTACGTTGGAGCGGCCGGCAAAGCAGACCTCGACCCGGTCGGCTTCGGGCAGGCCCGACATGGCGACCACGCCTTTCAGGAATTCGGACTGGCCAGCAAAGAGTTTGCGGCCCTTTTCGGCGGTTGCCTCGTCCGGCGCTTCGGCCAGGGAAAATTGCATTTGCATCAGAGCACCTTTACCAGATCGCCAAGGCGGATAGTTCCGCCGCGCACGACCTCTGCATAGACTGTAAAATCCTGATGGCCAAAGGCACTGTTCAGGGTCTTCAGCGTTTCGGCATCGCGTTCGCCGGTGGCCGGGTTGGCGGTTGTCGCCATGCAGCGGCGGGTGCGTTCGCGCACCGCAAAGACCGCTTCCCCGATCTGCACCTCACGACCGAGCCATTCGTTTTCCACCCAGGGCGTGCCCAGATCGAACCAGATGTTGCTGCGCCAGCGTTGTGGCGACAGCTCATGACCGATCGCCGCCTCGACCGCGCGGTGCGAGGCAAGGTTGCACAGCGACACCGAGGGGAAATCGGTGTCTGTCATGCCACGCCCCGGTACCCCAACGATACGCGCCGAGGCGGCGCGCTCTGCGGGCATCAGCGGGGCCACCCAATCAAGAAACCGGGGCAGGTCCTCTGCGGCGTCGGGGGCGAAGGTCAGTTCGCCCCGGCTGGGATGGCGCAGCGTGACGTGGCCGGTGGCCTCGTCGTAGCTGGCATCAATCGCCATCAGTTGCGGCGCCTTGGCGCCACGGCTGAAATTGGAACAGGGCACCCATGCGCTGCCATCGGCGGTAGAGGCCTCATGCGCCACCGCCCAAACACGATCGCCGGGCATGGTCTGCCCGGCGGTCAGTGTTACCGTTTCCAGCGCTTCCCGGCCGTGTGATTTGACCGGGTGGCGCCAGATTTCTGTAACGGTGTCTGTCATTTGTCTTCCGTCTTGGGGGCGCGTTTCATGCTGGATTTGATATTGCCAAACACGTCCGGTTTATACCCGTGGCTGCGCATGATCAGATACTGCTGCGTAAAGGTGATGGTGTTGTTCGCAATCCAGTAAACCACCAGGCCCGA
This sequence comes from Pseudophaeobacter sp. 1A16562, assembly GCF_041008785.1. NCBI lineage: Bacteria > Pseudomonadati > Pseudomonadota > Alphaproteobacteria > Rhodobacterales > Roseobacteraceae > Pseudophaeobacter > Pseudophaeobacter sp. 1A16562. Next base: position 33,004 of record NZ_JAXGFT010000021.1, read on the forward strand.
AGCAAAACCGCCAAGCATGAACATGAACACCCAAGGCATCCAGGCAAAGATCATCTTTTGCGTCGGATCGGTGGGCGCCGGATTCAGTTTCTGCTGCAGCCACATGGACACACCCAGAAGGATGGGCAGGATCCCGATGAACACGGTGGCAAAGATGGTTCCGGGCTCGGGGCCAGAGAACGGCAGCAGGCCGAAGAGGTTCATTAGCGAGGTGGGATCGGGCGCGCTGAGGTCCTGGAAGGGACCAAAGAAGGCTGCGTGCCGCAGTTCCAGCGTGACGAAGATCACCTTGTAGAGCGAGAAGAAGATCGGGATCTGGATCAGGATCGGCAAGCAGCCCGCAGCGGGGTTCACCTTTTCCTTCTTGTAGAGCTCCATCATTTCTTTCTGGAGCTTCTGACGGTCGTCGCCTGCGCGCTCTTTCAGCTTTTCCATCTGCGGCTGAAGTTCCTTCATCTTCGCCATCGAGGCATAGGATTTATATGCCAGCGGGAAGACCAGGATCTTGATGAAGATGGTGAGGCCGATAATGGACCAGCCCATGTTGCCGATCATCGCGTGCAGCCAGTGCAGGACGGCAAAGATCGGTTTGGTCAGGAAGAAGAACCAGCCCCAGTCGATGCTGTCGAGGAAGCCTTCGATGCCGTCTTTTTGATAGCCACGGATGGTCGCCCATTCCTTGGCGCCGGAAAACAGCATGGTGGTGACTTCGCTGCTTTCGCCATCGGCGAGGGTCGCGGTCGGCAGCACGACGTCGGTCTGGTAGATCTCGCGCCGCTCGTCGTATTTCGCGATCGAGCGGAAGCCCTGACCGGGTTCGGGAATCAGCGTGGACATCCAGTAGTGGTCGGTGAAGCCGAGCCAGCCGTTGGATTCGACCTGCTTGACCTCGGCGCGCGATCCATCACGCGGATCGGGGTCGAAATCGGCCATGTCGCCATAATCGATTTCCGCCAGCTCTCCGTCGGCCATGCCGACGACGCCTTCGTGCAGGATGAAGAAGTTTTTCAGATTCGCAGGTTCGCCGTGACGCGCCAGGGTGCCATAAGGGGCCAGGGCCACGGTGGCGCCGCTGGCGTTCTGAACCGATTGGGTGACCGAGAACAGATAATCCTCATCCACTGCGACGGTACGGGTAAAGGTCAGGCCCTTGCCGTTGTCCCAGGTCAGGGTCACCGGGCTGTCCGGTGTCAGAACCTGGCCTTCGTCCGCAGACCAGACGGTATTGGCGCCCGGAACATCGTCAAAGCTAAGCCCGGTGCCCGGTGCCCAGCCATAAAGCGCGTAAAAGGCATTGTCCTCGCCCACCGGGGACAGGACCCGCACGATGTCGGAGTCCTCTGCCAGCTCGACGTGGTAGTCTTTCAGCGCCAAATCATCGATCCGCCCACCCTGAAGCGAGATACTGCCCGCCAGGCGCGGGGTATCGATGGTCAGGCGCGGAGCGTCGGGGGCCTGGGCCTCTTCGCTGGGCTGGGTGCTGACCGCGGTATCAGGCTGGGCTGCGCCGGGCGCAGCTGCCGTGTCTCCCGCAGGAGCCGTTTCATTCGCCACGGTTTCCGGAGCAGGCTCCGGTTCCGGCGGCGGGAAAAAGCTGTACCACCCAAGGATCACCAGGAAACTGAGTGCTGTTGCGAGAATGAGATTCTTGTTCTGATCGTCCATTGGGGACCGCCACCTCGTGCATGGAATGACAGGGTGTGGTTCAACAGAGGTGGACCCCAAAGGTCAAGCGGAATCCGGGAAAACAGGGGCGGCATTCCGCCCCCGGCGCCGGGAAATCCAAAAAATCAGGGGTTTTGCCGTCCAATGGCCGGTGCGTCCTGCAGTTTGGACTGATGCGCGGTGATCCAGTCCAGAGTCTGGTCAAAGGGCATCGGGCGGCCGATGCCAAAGCCCTGAACATGGTCACAGCCCAGTTGCGACAGCAGCGCGTGCTCGCCCACGGTTTCGACGCCTTCGGCCAGGGTTTCCAGGTCCAGACGTTCGGCCATGGTCAGGATCGCAGCAATCAGTTTCTGCTGCTCCGGATCGCGGTCCGATTTCATCACGAAAGAACGGTCGATCTTGATCCGGGAGATATTGAAGCGCCGCACCGCCGAGATCGAGGCATGGCCGGTACCGAAATCATCCAGCTCAATCCGGCAGCCCATGGCGCTCAGCGCTGCGATATTACGGGTCACCACATCGTCGGGCTGGTCCGTCATGACGGTTTCCAGAATTTCGACCGACAGGCGGTCCGACGACAGGCCAAAGCGTTCCAGTTCCCAGCGGATATTGTCGGCAAGGCCGGGGTTGCGCAGCTCCTGGGTGGCAAAGTTCACCCCGACAGAGGGAACCTCCACACCAGCCGCGTCCCATGCCTTGATGGCGGTGAGAGAGTGGAACAGCATGACCTGGCTCAGCCGCTCCATCAGCCCGGCCTCTTCCAGCGCGGGTAGGAAAGTATGCGGCGGGATCAGGCCGCGGACCGGATGCATCCAGCGGGCCAGCGCCTCAAACCCGGACACGCGTCCGGTATCCGTTGAGATCTGGGGCTGGAACCAGGGCATGATCTGACCGGTTTCCAGCGCCTCGGCAACTTCGTCGCGCAGATTACAGCGCGCTTTGGTGCGGTGATAGATATCTGCGGAATAGACCCGGATGCCCGAGGGGCCATTTTGCTGCGCCTCGGCCAGCGCGGTGGCGGCGGCAGCGACCCAGTCGGAAGGTTTGGTGCCCGGCGCACGGCTGCGCAGGCAGAACCCGATGGAGCAGGAGATATAAACCGATGTGCCATCAAGCGAGATCGGTTCTTCGACCGAGGCCTGCATGCGGCCGGACAGCTGCACGCAGGATTCCAGGTCCAGCTGCAACACGGGTGTCAGGCAGATGCCGAATTTGCTGTCGCCGATCCGTGCCACGATATCCTTATTGCGCAGGGTGCTGGCGATGCGGTCGCCGCAACGCTGCATGATCTGATCGCCGGCTTCCTGACCGTAGCGATCCACCACGTTTTTGTAATCGTCGATTTCGATGATGTAGATGACCGAGCGCAGCCCGGTATCAGAGGTATCCTCGAACACGTCGCGCACACCCAGTTCGAACCCTTCGCGCAGCATCATGCCGGTGATGCTATCCCGGGGTGTGCCGCGATTACGTGAGCGGTCAAAGCCGCCAAGGGCCGCGAAGAGAATGGGAAGGCCGAGTGCCACCCAAAGCAGCGCAGCCTCGCCGCCAATCCAGAAGGTCGCCAGTGTCAGGGCAGGCAGAAACGCCAAGACAGGAGGCGTGAACAACGCAGGAGCGATCTTTCTCCGGATGTGCGTCAGCAGACCTGAATTGAGTTTTGGCATGAGCGGACCTTTCACCTTCTGCACAGGGGTGCATGCAAAGACTATGATCCGCTTCTGACTGCGGAGTTAACGCAATACGGGAATCTTGTCCAAATCTTCTGTTTCTGATGGGTTTTTCACGCTCAACCCTACAAAATCGAACAGTTTCGGGTCAAGAAGATGCGAAGGGCGTGCATTCATCAGGGCCCGGAACATAACCTGACGGCGCCCGGGGCTGTTTGATTCCCACTGATCCAGGATCTGTTTGACCTGCTGGCGTTGCAGGCCGTCCTGGCTTCCGCAAAGGTCGCAGGGGATGATCGGGTAGTTCATCGCCTTGGCAAATTTCTCGCAATCCGCCTCGGCCACATGGGCCAGGGGGCGGAACAGGAAGAGGTCGCCCTCTTCATTGACCAGCTTGGGCGGCATGGTGGCCAGTCGCCCGCCATGAAACAGGTTCATGAAGAACGTCTCAAGGATGTCATCGCGGTGGTGCCCCAGCACAACTGCGGAGCAGCCTTCCTCGCGCGCGATCCTATAAAGATTACCCCGGCGCAGGCGGGAGCAGAGGGCGCAATAGGTCCGCCCCTGTGGCACCTTGTCGACGACGATACTGTAGGTGTCCTGATATTCGATGCGATGCGGAACGCCCATCTTTTCAAGGAATTCCGGCAGAACCGTTGCCGGAAATCCGGGCTGGCCCTGATCCAGATTGCAAGCCAGAAGGTCAACCGGCAACAGCCCACGCCATTTCAGTTCATATAGAACCGCAAGCAGGGTGTAGCTGTCCTTGCCGCCGGACAGGCAGACCAGCCAGCGCGGCGTGGTGCCGCCCGTGCGTCGTTCCACCATGCCGTATTGATCAATCGCTTCGCGGGCATAGCGGACTATGCGTTTGCGCAGCTTCTTGAATTCGGTGGTGGAGGGCGCACCGGCAAAGAGCGGATGGATTTCGTCCAGATCATCATCAAGCATGACGGCCCCGTAGCCTGTCAAAACGGCTTTGCCAAGAAAAAAGCGGGGCACAAGATTTTGAGCCGAGAGTGCCTGTCGTGGGCACTGGGCGGGGAATAGCAGCCCCTTAACCCTGTGACCTGCTCTTTTGTTCGGCCTCGTGCTGTGGATCGCTGCCCGGGACCGGATCGTAGCCATCTCCGCCCAAGGGATGGCAGCGGCCGATTCGCCGCAGGGTCAGCCATGTTCCCTTTACCGCGCCGTGTTTTTCCAGCGATTCCAGCGCATAGGCCGAGCAGGTGGGTTGATACCGGCAGTTAAAACCGACCCAGGGACTGAAGATCAGCCGATAGGCGCGCACGGGCAGGGCAAGGATGCGGGCAAAGAAGGTCATGCTGATCAAGATAGGAAGCAGGTTGGGCCCGGGGAAGGCCCCGCAGACAGGATCAGCCGTGAATCTTCTTCAGGGCGTAGATCAGGTCGCGTTTCAGCTCTTCGAACGGGCGCTGGGCGGTTTCATTGGCTCGGCCAATGAGCACATAATCCCAGCCGGGGCGGCCGTGACTGGGCAGAATCATCCGAGCCACCTCGCGCAGTCGGCGTTTGGCCCGGTTGCGGGCAACGGCATTGCCGACCTTTTTTGAACAGGTGAAGCCAACGCGAATGCCGCCGGTATCCCGGCGGTTGCGACCCTGGACCATCATGCCCTTGCTGCCCTGACGACGCGCGCGCGCCGCCGCAAGAAACTCGCGGCGCTTGGTCAACACCTCGATCCCTTGCGGGGATTCGGCGCCGTCTGGACAAACGGAAACCGCCGAAGGCGTGTCCCGGTCGTCGGCAGAGCCGTCTTTGGGGGCCTTCGGCGGTGTCATACCGTCAACGCGGATCAAGCAGTGAGCGCGATTTATGCGCTCAGCTCTTTCCGGCCACGTGCGCGGCGTGCGTTCAGGATCTTGCGGCCTGCCTTGGTGGCCATGCGCGCACGGAAGCCGTGGCGGCGTTTGCGAACCAGGTTCGAAGGCTGATAGGTGCGTTTCATCGCTCCGGTCTCCACATTATATCTACGGGCAGGGCGCGGAATCGCCTCCCGGGGTCAAATCTCGAAGCCCGGTCATTAGAAGGGATCGGGCGGCAAGTCAAACCCATTGGCCGGTGTTTTCGCCGCTTTTCGTCCCCTCATGCAATATTTATGTCAAAATTCGGGGGGCTGCGGCGCTGTCGTGTCACGAAAACCGGTGGGATTGTTACAGAGCGCGCATGTGGGCCAGTGGATTTCTCACGAAAAATGTCCGGTGATCAAGCGCCCGTGAACTGCTATGCGTCAGGCTCGTGCCGGGGCCATATTGATCATAGAAAAATGCACCGGAGCAGCAAAAGGCGCCGGGGCAGGCGGATCAAGGGGGGAGGACCTCCCCGGGTGGCCGTGCCCTGCCGAACAGCCAAGACATGGGTGAGAGCAAGATGACAGACCTCAAAAAGCCGGGCATCGCGCGGCACCTGCCTTTGATTATCGTGGCTGTGGTCGCGGTGATCGGAGCCGTGACGCTGAAGGATTACCTTACCTTCGACACGCTTCGGGACAATCGGGAGGCGCTGTTGCAGTTCCGTGATGAGAATCTGATCGGCCTCGCGGCGGTTTTTGCGGCCGTTTACATCGTCATGGTCGTGTTTTCGCTGCCCGGCGCCGCTGTTGCTTCGGTGACCGGCGGGTTCCTGTTCGGCCTTGCCACCGGGACCACGCTCAATGTGGTCTCGGCCACCATCGGTGCAGCAGGCATCTTCCTGGCGGCGCGCTGGGGGCTGGGCGAAACGCTCTCGGCCCGCTTCGAAGCCGCCGAAGGACGCGTGCAAATGTTGAAACAGGCGCTGCGGGAAAACGAGATTGAGGTGCTCCTACTGTTACGCCTTGTTCCGGCGGTACCGTTTTTCGTGGCCAATCTGCTGCCCGCCATGGTCGGGGTGAAGTTCGGAAACTTCCTGTGGACGACGGCGGTGGGAATCATCCCCGGCGCCATTGTCTTTACCTGGATCGGTGTTGGTGTCGGCGCCGTGTTCGACCGAGGCGAGGATCCCGACCTGTCGCTCCTGTGGGAGCCGCATGTGATCGGCCCGATTCTGGGGCTCTGTGTGCTGGCGGCCATGCCAATCATCGTCAAATCGTTGCGCCGCAAGGGTGCAGGCAAAACGCCGGAGGCATGATCATGCAGCGTATTAAATGTGATCTGCTGGTCATCGGGGCCGGGTCAGGCGGCTTGTCTGTCGCGGCCGGGGCCAGCCAGATGGGCGCCGATGTGGTCCTTCTGGAGGGGCACAAGATGGGCGGCGATTGCCTCAACTACGGCTGCGTGCCCTCAAAGGCGCTGCTGGCCAGCGCCAAGGCGGCCTATGGCGCCGCGCATTCCGCGGCCTTCGGGGTGGCAGATCAGGTGCCGCAGGCGGATTACGCGGCGGCCAAGGACCATGTTCAGGATGTGATCGACACCATTGCACCGGTCGACAGTCAGGAGCGGTTCGAAGGGTTCGGGGTGCGGGTGATCCGTGCGCTCGGGCGGTTTATTTCTCCGCGCGAGGTGGAGGCGGGCGATCACGTCATCACCGCGCGGCGGATTGTCATCGCCACGGGATCGTCGCCGCTGGTGCCGCCAATCCCCGGGCTGGATCAGGTGCCTTACGAGACCAACGAGACCCTGTTTGATCTGCGCGAGCGCCCAGATCGTCTGCTGATCATCGGCGGTGGCCCCATCGGTCTTGAAATGGCGCAGGCGCATGTGCGTTTGGGCAGCAAGGTGACGGTGATCGAAGGTGACACCGCGCTGGCAAAGGATGATCCTGAGGCCGCAACCCTGGTGCTGGATCACTTGCGCGCCGAAGGCGTTGAGATTGCCGAACAGGCCCTGGCTAGTGAGATTCGCGGCGCGGCGGGGGCTGTTGAAGTTGAAGCGAAGGATGGCCGCATCTTCAAAGGTACGCATCTGTTGGTGGCGGTCGGGCGCAAGACCAATACGGAGCGGCTAAACCTGGACGTAGCGGGGATCGAGACCACACGCTCCGGGATCAAGGTCGATGACAGCCTGCGCACCACCAATCGCCGCGTCTATGCCATCGGTGACGTGGCCGGGGGGCTGCAGTTTACCCATGTGGCGGGATATCATGCCGGGGTGATCATCCGCTCTGTCTTGTTCGGGCTGCCGTCAAAGGCAAAGACCGCCCATATTCCCTGGGCCACCTATACGGACCCGGAACTGGCGCAGGTCGGCCTGACCGAAGCAGAGGCGCGGAAGAAACACGGCAGCAAGCTGGAGATCGCGCGGTTTGATTTCAGCCACAACGACCGCGCCCTTGCCGAGCGCAAGGCGAAGGGTTTCATCAAGGCGATGGTGGTCAAGGGTCGTCCGGTGGGGGTCACGATTGTCGGCCATCAGGCAGGCGAGTTGATCAACCTCTGGTCGCTTGTTCTGGCCAATAATATGAAGATGAGTCAGGTCGCGGCCATGGTCTCGCCCTATCCGACGATTGGTGAGGTTAACAAACGGGTCGCGGGGGCCTATTTCTCTCCTCGTCTATTTGATAATCCCAAGGTTGAACGCGTGGTCCGGTTCGTACAGCGCTGGATCCCCTAAGCCGGAAGGGGCGAAATGCTGAATACGCTGTCGGGCAGATTTCTGGTTCTGACCACGGTCTTTGTAATGCTGGCCGAGGTGCTGATCTTCGTGCCCTCCATTTCCCGGTTTCGGCTGGATTACCTGTCGGACCGTCTGGAGCGGGCGCAGCTCGCCTCGCTGGCGCTTCTGGCCGATGATATGCTGGATTCGGAGCTGGAGAAGGAGCTTCTGGCGAATGCCGGAGTCTTCAACGTGGTTCTGCGCCGGGACGAGATGCGCCAGTTGGTGCTGTCCTCGCCGATTCCGCAGCCGATTGAAGGCACCTTTGATCTGCGCATGGCCGGGCCGTTCACGCTCATTTCCGATGCGATGACGCGTATGGTGACGCCCGGAAACCGCATTATCCGGGTCATTGGCGCGCCGGTGCGAGATGCCGGGCTGCTGATCGAAATCACCATGGAGACAGCCCCCCTGCGGTCGGCGATGATCGATTATGGCGTTCGCATTCTGATCCTGTCGGCGGTGATCTCGGTCTTTACGGCGCTTTTGCTGTTCATGGCGGTGCGGGTGTTTCTGGTGCGCCCGATCAAGGGCGTGGTGGGCTATATGCAGCGCTATGCAGCCGCGCCCGAGGATGCGCGGGGAATCATCCAGCCAAACGCAGGCGTAACTGAGCTGCGCGAAGCCGAAGAGGCGCTGATGAAGCTGCAGACCGAGCTGACCCACGCGCTGAAGCAAAAAGAACGGCTGGCGCAGCTGGGCGGAGCGGTGGCCAAGGTCAGCCACGATCTGCGCAATATCCTGACCTCGGCGCAGCTGTTCACAGACCGAATCGAAACCAGCGAGGATCCACTGGTGCGCAGGCTGGCGCCCAAGCTGGTGAATTCCATCACAAGGGCCGTTTCGCTGTGCGAAGGCACGCTGGCCTTTGGCCGTGCCGAAGAACCCGCGCCAACATTTGCTTTCGTCTCCTTGCATGAGATCGCCTGCGATGTCGCCGAAAGCGAGACTCTGGCAGCCAGCGGTGGAGAGGTCGAGATCGTGGCCGCGGTCCCGGCCGGGCTGACCGTGCGGGCAGATCAGGAGCAGCTCTACCGGATCGTGATGAACCTGGTGCGCAACGCCCGCCAGGCCATTGCTGCGACCGGAAAGCCGGGGCAGGTCAAAATCACCGCCAGCGAAGAGGATGACGCCTGGACAATCCGGATCACCGATACCGGGCCGGGGCTGCCAAAAAAGGCGCAGGACAACCTGTTCACCCCGTTCCAGGGTGGCGCGCGCAAGGGGGGCAGTGGCCTTGGCCTTGCCATCGCGCAGGAATTGGCGCGGGGCCATGGCGGCGCCGTTTATATGCGTCAGACTGGCCCGGAGGGCACGGTTTTTGAGATCTGCCTGCCCAAGGGAGACGGCGCGTTTTAAGTCGCTCACGCGCCCGTGCGGGTGCGCTGAAACTAATTTCGTTTTTGGGGTTGCGCCTATCTGCGGGTCACATTAAACCCCGCCACCAGTGGACCGATAGCTCAGCTGGATAGAGTACTTGACTACGAATCAAGGGGTCGGGGGTTCGAATCCTCCTCGGTCCGCCACTACCTGAAACACTGAAAATGGTGTGGACGGCGCAGGTTAGACGAATGGTAAATCCGCATTCGTCTGGGAGCCTTAAATCCCGCAGCAGTGGACCGATAGCTCAGCTGGATAGAGTACTTGACTACGAATCAAGGGGTCGGGGGTTCGAATCCTCCTCGGTCCGCCACTGCTTCTCTTCTCCCCTTTACTTTGTTCCGGTGTCGATGAGGCGCCCTCTCGCAGTGGAGCGGGCATGCCGCATTTTCCCGTCGGCATCTATCCCGTCGAAGCGTGAGCTATTCTTTTGCACCGCGGATTTTCTGCAAGCGTTAAAGTTTAGATAGAGATTTCCGGATAGTTTGAGCTTTCAGTACACAACCAATCCAACTCATCGCGGAGCGCTGGAGTGTTTTTTAAAGGTAGGACGCGGGCAGCGCCCGAAAGATCGGAAATGGATCGCGTGCTCGTGGATATGATCGAGCGGACTCAGGCGGTTATCCAGTTCAAAGCTGACGGAACCATCATCTCTGCGAACGAGAATTTTCTTTCGTTGCTGGGATACCAGCTCGACGAGATTGTCGGCAAAAACCATGCGATGTTCGTGGATTCGAAATTTGCAGCAAGCGGGGACTATGCACAGTTCTGGACGGCGCTGCGAGCCGGGCGCAATATGTCGGATCAATATCCCCGGCTTGCCAAGGATGGGTCGGTGGTGTGGATCCAGGCGACCTATGCACCTGTGGTTGGTGCCGATGGTGTGACCGAAAAGGTCATCAAGGTTGCAACCGATGTCACCGCCCGCCGTCGTGCCCTGCAGGAGGTAGCCGCCGGACTTCAGGCGTTGAGCGAGGGCGATCTGCGTCAGCGGGTCAATGTGCGCAGCTCGGAAGACACGGTGGTAATCGCCAAAGCCTTCAATCGCTCCATGGAACAGCTGGAAAAGGCCGTTAACACGGTCAAGAATGTGTCCTTCGCGGTGGAGCAGACCGCATCCGAGATCAGTCAGTCGTCCACCGATCTGTCGCATCGCACCGAAAGCCAGGCAGCCACGCTGGAGCAGACGGCGGCGGCTTTGGAACAGCTGACATCGACCGTGCGCGCTGCTGCTGAAGGCGCGCGCAAGGTCGAGGAAATTGTTGGCAACACGCAGTCTGTCGCCGTGCAGAGCGAGCGGGTTGTATCCGATGCCATTGGCGCCATGTCCGCGATCGAAAACTCATCCGAGCGGATCGCCAAGATCATCACTGTGATTGACGAGATCGCCTTCCAGACCAACCTTCTGGCGCTGAACGCGGGGGTTGAGGCCGCCCGTGCCGGAGACGCAGGGCGTGGGTTTGCTGTTGTTGCTGCAGAGGTCCGGGCGCTGGCGCAAAGGTCGGCGACGGCGGCGGGTGAAATCAAACAACTGATCGACGAGAGCAAGGACAACGTCGGCACTGGCGTCGATCTGGTTGGCCGCAGCGGCGAGGAACTGAAGCGAATCGTCGATGCGGTGGGGACGATCTCCGGTCACATTTCCGAGATCGCCACCGGCGCTTCAGAGCAGTCCACCACTCTGGTCGAGATCAGTGCGGGCGTTTCGCAGCTGGATCAGGTGACCCAGCAGAACGCGGCCATGGTGGAGCAGACGACGGCCGCGACACAGATTCTGTCCAACGATGCGTCGCATCTGATGCAAGAGGTACAGTCCTTCAAGACGCGTCCGGATATCGGCATGGAAACCAAGGGTGAGAGCTCTGGGAAAGGCCCCTCGGCCAAGGCTTCCGCCCCCCGGCCGAGGCCCGCCGCGCCGGTTGCGGTCGGTAACGCTGCCACGGCTGAGGCTGTGCGCTGGGAAGATTTCTGAACCCTCTGATTGACACGCGCCGCCTTGTCTTGGCTGGCACGGAGATGTCTCCTGGCATGGGGGCGGGGGTGCCCTCGCGGGGGCCTGATCCCCGGCGACGTGTAAAACTGCTGTGTTGACACTCCCGCCCTGCGCCGCAACGTTTGCGCGCAAAACAGGGGGCATGGATGACTTCGCACGTAGCTTCGGATTTCCCAATGATCCGCACGGTCGGCCTGACAGGTATGCTGGTGACCTTTGCCGATGCATTGAGTGAGCCTTCGAACCGGGCGACACTTGCCTTTCGTCAGCGACTTGAGGCGCTGGGCCTTGATGGCGTGCTTGAAACCGCAACCTCGCTGGCCTCGGTCTATATCCGTTTCGATCCCGCGATCCTTGATCATCACAGGCTACAGGCCCGGCTTGAGGAAGAGCTGAGTACCCGGGATTGGTATCAGCAGGCGCTGCCGCCCGGGCGCAGGTTCTGGCGGGTCCCCACCGTCTATGGCACCGATCTGGCGCCGCAACTGGCAGAGGCCGCCGATGCTGCGGGGATGAGCGAGGCGCAGGCCATCGACAGTCTGGGATCGGCGCGGGTGCGGGTTCTGACCATCGGTTTTGCGCCGGGGCAGCCCTATCTGGGGCCGCTGGGACCTGAATGGGATCTTCCGCGCCAGACCGAGCTGACGCCGATGGTGCCGCGCGGTGCGCTGGTCTTGGCGATCCGTCAGTTCGTGTTGTTTTCTTCTGCCACACCGACGGGCTGGCGCCATGTCGGACAAACGGGTTTCATGATCTTCCGCCCCGAATCCGAAGCGCCCTTTGCGCTGCAGGCGGGCGATGAGTTGCAGTTCGAACCGGTCTCGCGCGCTGATTTCCTGAAACTGCGAGAGAGTGATGCAGCCATGGGCGGCGCCATCTCAAAGGAGATCACGGCATGAACGCGCTGAAGGTGCTGAAAATCGGCCCGGCGGCCTCGGTGCAGGACGGCGGGCGTCCGGGTCTACTGGATCAAGGTGTGTCGCGCGGCGGCGCTGCCGATGTGCTGGCGTTGGCTGAGGGCGCTGCCTTGCTGCGGCAGGATCCGGGGCTGGCCGCGCTGGAAATGGGCGGCATGGGCGGCACTTTCGAAGCAACAGCGCCCCTGCGCATTGCCCTGACCGGGGCACCGATGGCCGCGACGCTGGATGGGGCGGCGTTGGCGTGGAACGCCAGCCACCGGATCGAGGCTGGACAGCGGCTGGACATCGGCCCGGCCCAGCGCGGTGTTTATGGCTATCTGCACCTAGGGGGCGGTATCGATACGGATCCGGTGCTTGGCTCCCGGTCCGCCCATGTGGCGGCGGGGCTGGGCCGGGCAGTCGCGGTGGGGGATCTGTTGCCTGCCGGCCCGGATGCACCGGGCGAAACGGGGCTGACCCTTGCTGCGGAAGACCGGTTTCAGGGCGGCGAGCTACGCATCGTGGAGAGTTTCCAGAGCGCGTTGTTCCCACCCGATGTGCGCCACCGCTTCGCGGAGACAGAGTTCACTCGGGGCAGCCGGGCCAACCGGATGGGGGTTGAGATGCTGTCTGAAGGGGAGGGCTTTGCGGCTGCCGGGCAGCTCAACATCCTGTCCGAAGTGATCGTGCCCGGTGATGTGCAGATGACCGGCGACGGTAAACCCTTCGTGCTGCTGCGTGAGGCCCAGACCACTGGCGGATATCCCCGGATCGGGACAGTCCTGCCTTGCGATCTGCCCAAGGTGGCCCAGGCGCAGGCGGGCGCGTCGATAAGGTTCCGCTGGGTCTCGCTGGAGGAGGGGTTGCAGATTCAGGACGCATATGACCGGGCGCTGCGCGCCTTGCCGGGCGGTTGCCATCCTCTGCTGCGGGATCCCGCAGATATTCAGGACCTTCTGTCCTATCAACTTGTCAGCGGTGCGGTCTCTGCTTTGGCCGACCCCTTTGCCATTGGAGGCGATACATGAGCAAAACTGTCGATCTGAACGCGGATATGGGCGAAAGCTTTGGCCCGTGGAATATGGGCGATGATCAGGCGCTGCTGGACGTGGTGTCCTCTGCCAATATTGCCTGTGGGTTCCATGCCGGCGATCCGGATGTGATGGCGCGTACCATGGGGCTGGCCCGCGACAATGGCGTCGGAATCGGCGCGCACCCCGGTTTTCCGGATCTGCAGGGTTTTGGCCGCCGCCGGATGCATGTGCCGCATGAAACGCTGGCCAATCTGGTACGCTATCAGCTGGGTGCAGCGCGCGGCATGGCGGCGGCGCTGGGCACCGAAGTGCGGCACCTGAAACTGCACGGCGCCCTGTCCAACATGGCCTGCACCGACTACGATATGGCGCGGGCTTGCTATCAGGCGGCACTGGAGGTGGATCCGGACATCATCATCATGGTGCTTGCGGCCACAGCCATGGAGGACGTGGTCCGGGATCTGGGCTGCAACTGGTGCGGCGAGATTTTTGCCGACCGCGCCTATAACGACGACGGCACTTTGGTTGATCGTAGTCAGCCCGGTGCGGTGATCCATGATCCGGAACTGGCAGGACCGCGCATGCTGCAGATGGTCAAGGAAGGTGCGATCATCACCGAGAGCGGCAAGCGTATTCCAACCGCCATCGACACGATCTGCCTGCACGGGGATACGCCGACGGCGGTGTCTCTGGCCCGCGCAGTGCGCGCCAGCCTGACCGAAGGCGGGGTCGAAGTCCGCCGTTTTGACGGCCGCAAGGGCTGATCCGTCGCCTGGCCTCCGGCCTGATAAGAAGTGGAGAGCTGCGCCACTTGGCACGTCTCTCAATATTGTTTTTATAATATTCAGTGTCTTAGTTGTGTATGGTGCAAAATTGGATGTTGGCTGCTATCGATAGGTCTGCACCTGCGGTATAGACGGCGCAGCTTTTTCATTCACAGCAGGATCCGGTGTTATGGCGATGCGTTTCTTCTCTACCCGTGACCGGGCCGTTCATCTGGGGCCTTTCCCGCTTGAGCGGCTGGCGCGGGGGATGATGCCGGATCTCACTGCGGTGCCGCCGTTTCAGCCTCTGACCTTCAGCCGCCCGGATCTGCCGGGGTCGATCGTCAATGCCATGGGCGATTATCAGGCGATGATGGACGCCATCCGGGATGGGCTGGTCAACAAGGCGCAGGCAGGCTGCCCGGAGGATCCCCAGGTGCGGGCGGATCATATCAAGGCGTTTGGCTATTTTGCTGATGCGGCGATGGTCGGGATCGGGCCGGTGCCTCAGTCGGCGCATCTGCAGCAGCCCTATCGCAATCCGGATATCGACCGGCTGGCCCATGATCTGAAGACCAAGCAGACCAAGACGCTGGCTTCGGGCATTGATATGATCATGGCGGATCTGCGCGATGCCATGCAGGCGCCGCCCAGTGGGATCGGCGGGCATACCCGTGCGATCACCTTCCTGTACGAGATGCCGCGCGACCCGAAACCGGGTGAGGATGGCTGCGACTGGCTGCACGATGCGGAACATCACCGCGCCTGCCTGCGAGCCAGCGAGACCGCCGTGGTGCTGGCCAATTACATTCGCCTTCTGGGCTGGGACGCCAAGGCGCATACCGGCACTTCGGCAGATGTGGACCTGAACCAGCTTGCGGTGGCTGCTGGACTGGCAACGGTGAATGGCTCCCGTTTGCACAATCCCTATCTGGGGGATCGCTTTGGTCTTGCGGTGGTGACCACCGATTTCGATCTTGCGATGGATCGCCCGCTTGCGCCTGAAGACCAGCAGCCGGGGCTTTCTACCAAGGGGCCGAAATGGTGGCTGGGCGTTGGTTCGGAACGTTCGGCGCTGAATGGCGATCCCTTCGCGGCGCGGGATTTCAAGGATGGGCCGCATCCCTTTGAAACCCTGAAGCGGGTCGAGACGCCGACCACCTATATCGACGAGGCGCGCGTGGCCCGCGTTCCCAAACGCGCCGACATGTTTGCCCGCAGCCAGTTCGGCGACATGGGCAAGGCAAATCAGAAGGCCGCGACCGGTGGGCTTTATGCGCGCAAGGCGGCGCCATCGATGGCGCAGCGGCGGATGCTGGGGGCCTTTGTCCTGTTGCAGGATGGTGAACCCGCGCAGGGACCGCGCCCCACGGATACAGAGCGCAACGCAGCCAACGTAAAGGCCGCCAGTTATTGGCTGGGGATCGACGCGGTCGGCATCAGCCGCTGCCCCGACTGGACCTGGTACAGCCATGACGCCACCGGCGCGCCCATAGTGCCTGACCACGATCAGGCCATCAGCATGATCGTCGATCAGGGCTTTGACACCACCGAGGGCACCTCGGGTGATGACTGGATCGCGGTGGCGCAATCCATGCGGGCCTATCTGCGGTTTTCCCTGCTGGGCGGGGTGATCGCGCGGCAGATCCGCAACCTTGGCTACAAGGCCAAGGCACACACCGTGATGGATGGCGAAGTCCTGCAACCGCCGCTTTTGCTGCTGTCGGGGCTGGGGGAAGTCAGCCGCATTGGCGAGGTGATTCTGAATCCCTTCCTTGGCCCGCGCCTGAAATCCGGGGTGGTGACCACCGATATGCCGCTGGCGCATGACAAGCCGATCGACTTTGGCCTGCAGTCCTTTTGCGAGAGCTGCAACAAATGCGCCCGCGAATGCCCCTCGGGGGCGATCACGGCCGGACCCAAGCTGATGTTCAACGGCTATGAGATCTGGAAAAGCGACAGCCAGAAATGCACCACATATCGGATCACCACGCCGGGCGGCGCCATGTGCGGGCGCTGCATGAAGACCTGCCCGTGGAATCTTGAGGGGATCTTTGCCGAAAAACCCTTTCGCTGGGCCGCGATGAAGCTGCCCAAGGCGGCGCCTGCGCTGGCGAAACTGGACGATGCGCTGGGCAATGGTGAGATGAATCAGGCCAAGAAATGGTGGTGGGATCTGGAGCTGGAAGAGGACGGTGGCTATCGCCCGACTCGTCACCCGGTCAATGCCCGCGGTCTGCAAAAGGATCTCGATCTGAAATACGAGGATCAGACTCTTGCGGTCTATCCCGCGCCGCTGGCGCCGCACCCCTGGCCCTATCCGTTCCCGATGGACCGGGAGGCCGGGATCGAGGCCTATCAGGCGATGGTCACGGCCGAAGAATATCAATCCCGCCGGGCGCGCGGGGAAACCGGGGCCTGGGATCACATCTATTCCAACGACGCGGATAGTCCCGTGCTGCAGGTGATCGTCTCCAAGGTCGAAGAGATGAGCGCCGATGTCACCAAGTATGAATTCCGCAGCCCCGATGGCAGCGACCTGCCGGAATGGACCGCCGGAGCGCATCTCGACATCGTCGTGGCGCCGGAATTCTTGCGGCAGTACTCCATGTCGGGCGATCCTGCCGACCGGTCAAAGTATCAGATCGGTGTCCTGCGCGAGGATGCTGGGCGGGGCGGCTCTGAACTGCTGCACCGGATCTTTACCGAAGGGCGCCGGATCTTTATTTCAAAGCCGATCAACCATTTCCCGTTGGAGGAGGGCGCTGCGAAGTCCTTCCTGATGGGCGGCGGCATCGGCGTCACCCCGATGATCGCCATGGCGCATCGTCTGCATGCGCTTGGTCGCCCGTTTGAACTGCATTACTCCATAAGTGACCGCGTAGCGGCGGGCTATCTGCCCGATCTCGCGCAGGTGCCTTGGGCGGATTGCGTTCATGTGCATGTCTCGAAGGAAGGCACCCGCGCCGATCTTGATCAGGTTCTGGCGGGCTATCAGGCAGGGTATCACGTCTACACCTGCGGCCCGGATCGCTACATGCAGGGGGTGCTTGAGGCCGCCGAGCGCCAGGGCTTTCCCGAGGAGGCGCGGCATCTGGAGTATTTCTCGGTCCCCGAGGTGCCCGAGTATGAAAACCACCCCTTCACACTGCGCCTGCGCAAGTCTGGGCGGGATCTGCACGTCCCGGCGGACAAAAGCGCGACCGATGTGCTGGCAGAGGCCGGGATCGGCGTCGATGTGAAATGTGCCGACGGGATCTGTGGGGTCTGCAAATGTGACCTCCTTTCCGGAGAGGTCGAGCACCGGGATTTCGTCTTGTCCAAGGCGCAGCGCAAAGGCGCGGTCATCCTGTGCCAATCGCGCGCAGCACAAAAGGACGGCACCATCGAGGTCGACCTGTAAGGGAAAGAGCGAAAGGGCAGGGCTAGCCTCTGCCCTTAGTCTCCGCGGGGCGGAAACCAATCCGGCAGACGCACCCGGCTGTCAAATCGCAGGCTCTTGCTGCGCAGGACCGAGATCCCCTCGTCCCGCACCGGCGATTGCAACGCGTCCCAGGCCGCTGCCTCTGCTTTCTCCCAGGGCGACAGTGGCAGATCGGCAAGGGCCGCGAATTGCGCTGCCATTTCCTGATGTGCTTGCTTCCAGGCCTTGCCGGGCGTCCCGCTGCCTACTGCGCCTGCAACTTCGGTTCGGATGTCGGCCATCTCGGTCGCCGCCTGCCGGTTGGCGAACTTCAGATGCGCAAGATAGACGCCGCGTGGCATGCAATAAGGAAACTCCGCCAGCCGCCTTGGCCGCACCTGTACCCCGTGGCGCCTCAGGTCATGCGGCTGACGCACGGCCCAGGCCTTGCTGTAATGCCCGGAGAACACACCTTGATAGAGAGGCGAGCCGGATGCCTCATCTGGTGCAAAGACATTCACCCCAAGGGCAAAGATGGCGCTGGCCTCTTGTGCGGCCAGCATCTTCGGCAGAGAGCACCAGAGTTGCGGGTCGACGCAGATCAGTTCATCCGCATCGGTCCGGATCACCCAGTCGTAGATCTCCAGTAGGCCGCGCTGAATTCCGTTCAGAAGACGCCCGCGCCAATGATCGAACCCCTGCAACCGGTCCCGAGGGATCGTGATGACCGATGCCGCCGGGCAAATCTCCTGCACCACCGGGTCCGGCCCATGGGCGACGACAAAGAGATTCTCAGCCCCCAGGGAGCCGGAATAATGCCGGTACCACTGGCGCAAAGCCCAGTAGTCCTTGTGCACCATGGTGATTGCAGCTGCTTTCATGCCTGCACTATGCGCATTCGGTCCCGCTTGGCCAAGTGGATCCTCACGCGACGCCGCAGAGGCAACTGCGGCGGTAGGGGAGGGGGGGCATATCCTCCGACGTCGCCGCCAGACTGCAGACGATGGTCCGTTGGTTGTTAGCAGAGCCGCCACCGCGGAGGATTCGACTGTTTTGTGACGGATATCAGTCCGAGTCGCTGCCGCGAGTCGCGGGTGTCTTGTGGTCTCATTGTGGTATTCGTCTAGATGTGGGGTTTTGTCGCGAGTGAGTCTTTCCACGCGTCCTTCTGCTGGGCGGGCATGGGGCGGCTCCTGGCAGTTTTTTGGCGCGATGGCTTCACTTAAGCCATTGTATTTGTGTGTTATTCCATCTTTCTTCCTGAAAAGTGTGTTTTTGTTGATTTTGGGGTTGCGGGTATTTGGAGTTGGGACTAGAACCCCCTTCACCGGCGGCGCTGAGGCGCTACGGGGCGCGGCGGAGACGCAGCTGACGGATCGGAAAGACGGTTGA
>NZ_JAXGFT010000022.1:0-45924 GCF_041008785.1 Pseudophaeobacter sp. 1A16562
ACCGTCTTTCCGATCCGTCAGCTGCGTCTCCGCCGCGCCCCGTAGCGCCTCAGCGCCGCCGGTGAAGGGGGTTCTAGTCCCAACTCCAAATACCCGCAACCCCAAAATCAACAAAAACACATTTTTCAGGAAGAAAGATGAAATAACACGCAAATACAATGACTTAAATCATATCTCTGCGACGCGAACCGTGCTGCACGCGGTGTCGCCCCTTGGGAATCTCGAGTAAATCACGGCGCCTTTAGACGAATCCAATTTCCCCCACAGGGTTACCCACAAACTCGCCCGACCCAAGCCTAGTTTTCGGCTCCGAATCCAAGGAATCGGGTGGAATCATCGGCCGTCCCGAGGCACCAACGCCATCGGATACAAAAAGCCCGGCCAATTTGGCCGGGCTTTCCGTGTGATGTATTCTGTCGTTGACCAAAGGCCGAAGGATCAGGCCTTGGCCGCGGTCACGATGAACTCGACCAGGAAGTCTGGGGTGGCCAGCTTGGCTTCGCCGCAGGCGCGTGCAGGCGTGTGGCCTTCGGGCACCCAAGCGTCCCAGACTTCGTTCATTTCGGCAAAGTCCTTCATGTCAGCCAGCCAGATCACCGTCTGCAGGATCCGGGTCTTGTCGCTGCCTGCTTCGGCCAGCAGCGTGTCGATCTGCTCAAGACAATCCTTGGTCTGCTGCGCGACGCTGGCGCCAGCGGTGCCGACCTGACCGGCCAGATAGATGGTGTCGCCATGGGTGACGATCTGGCTCATGCGGGGGCCGGTGTGTTTGCGGGTAATTTCGGTCATTGTCCGTCCTAATCTGTTCGTAGGGTCTGAAGTTAATCTGTGATCCGGGATCCGGTCATCCGTCAAAGCGTGCCGGGCTGAGCGCCGCGACGACTTCGGGTTCGATAGCGGGTGTCGCGCCGCTGCACAATGCAACCGTGAGAGCGGCCAGCGCCGGAGCTGTCTGCACCCCGTAGCCGCCCTGCCCGGCCAGCCAGAAGAAACCATCCGCCCGCGGATCGAAACCGACAACCGGGGTCCGGTCGGGCGCGAAGCTACGCAGGCCCGCCCAGGAGGTTTCGACCCGCGTCACCGGGACGGTCACCGCCTGCTCGAACCGGTAAAGCCCTTCGGCGAGCACCATGTCATCGGCCCAGGCATCATGCGGCTCGACCGGATCCTCATCGGCGGGTGAGACCATCAGCTTGCCCGCCTCTGGCTTGGCGTACCAGTTTTCCGCGGCCGAGGCGAAGAGCGGCCAGCCTGTGGGATCATAGCCTTCTGGGGCGGGCAGGATCGCGGCAGAGCGGCGCAGCGGTGCCACATCAACTGGCAGGGCTCCGGCCAGCGCCGCAACCTGCGACGCCCAGGCCCCGGCAGCATTGATCACAATGGGCGCAGTATATGTGTCATCACCCGCCTGCACCTGCCAGTCCTGCCCATCGCGGGTCAATGCGCTGACCCGCGCCCCGGTCACGATCTGACCGCCCCGCCGTTTCAACAGGCTGGCATAGCCCGCCAGCATCCGGTCGACGTCGATATCCTGCGCATCCCATTCAATCAGCGCACCCGCAATCCGTTCCGGACGCAGGATGGGAACCAGTTCAACCGCTTGCTCTGGTGACAACCGCTCCAGCCCGACAGCGCCTGCCGCATAAGCCTCAAGCGCGGGCAGTTCGCTTTCGTCGGCCACCAGCATCTCGCCGCGCGGTGACAGAAGTGAGCGATCCGAAATACCTTCCGGAATTTCCAGCACTGGCGCCGAGGCCGCGTTGAGGGCGCGCAGCGTGTCATTGCCATAATTGCGGATGAAGATAGCCGCCGACCGGCCGGTGGCGTGATAGCCGGTCTGCGGCTCTGCCTCCAGAACCAGCACCGACATATCGCGGGCCATTTCAGCAGCTGCCGAAATCCCGGCGATCCCGCCGCCGATCACGATGACATCAAAGTTCGCGCTCACGCTTCCTCCTGAAACCCGGTGAGGGTTCGTGTCAGGTTTTCGCCAAGCGAGTCGGAGAGGTAGCCTCCCTCCTGCACAAAGAGAACCGGCAGGCCGGTGGCCGCAATCGCCGCGCCGATGCGGGCAAAGCCCTCTTTGGTCACCGCCAGCCCCTCGAAGGGATCGTCAATCGAGGCATCCAGCCCCAGCGCCACGACCAGCACATCGGTGCCAAAGCTTTTCACACGCTGAAGGGCGGTGGCCAGGGTTTTCAGGTAATCCTCGTCCCCGGTGCCGCGCGACAGGGGCAGATTTAGGTTATAACCCAGCCCCTGACCTTCACCGCGTTCCTGTGCATGCCCCCAGAAGAACGGGTAGAAGCGCGCCGGATCCGCATGGATCGAGACAGTCAGCACATCGTCACGACGGTAGAAGATACCCTGGGTGCCGTTGCCGTGGTGCACGTCCACATCCAAGATGGCCGGGCGCAGGCCAGCGGCGCGCAGCCGCTCTGCCGCGATACCGGAATTGTTGAGAAAGCAAAAGCCCCCCGCCAGATCGCCAAAGGCATGGTGCCCCGGCGGGCGCGAAAGCACATATGCCGAGCGTTCGCCGCCAAGGATCAGATCGGCGCCGGTGACAGCCGATTGTGCCGACCAATAGGCCGCCTCCCAGGTGCCTTCGGCAATCGGGCAGGCGGTATCGGCTTGGTGGAACCCTGCCTGTCCCACGGCGGATTTGGGATACCCGTCGGTCCGGGCTGCAGGGTGGATGTTGGGAATGACCTCTTCACCGGCTCCGGGAATACGCTGCCAGCGGGTATAGATGTTCTCCAGAAAGGTCAGGTACTCCGCCGAATGCAGCGCTGCAATCGGGCCAAGACCGGCATCCTGAGGCGCCTGAAAGCTGCACCCGGCTGCCACTGCGCCTGCATGCAGAACCTCGATCCGCTTCGGTTGTTCCGGATTGGGCAGAATGGCGCCGTTCGCCATGAAATGCTTTGGATCGTGGTTCCACTGGCGTTCGTCAAAAACCGCTTTCATGTCTCTCCTCTCAGGGCCGCGCATCCGGCCTCATCCAGTATCATTTCCGTCTGCGACACGGCGGGTTTGAACCCGAGCCTGTCGTAAAACCTGCGCGCATCCGGGCTGTCGTCATAGACGTTGAGCTTCAGAAACCGTGCATCCCATCTGCTCTGCGCCTCTTGCAGCACCGCTGCCAGCAGGCGCTGGCCCAGCCTTTGCCCGCGCACATCCGCCGCAACCCAAAGGTCGGCCACATAGACCCCGGCCGCTCCGCGCACGGTGGAAAACACCGGCGAGAACAGGCTGGCCCCGACCGTGCGCGCCGCCACAGGCGGGCCTGCCTCGGCCAGAAGGGCGCCAAAGGCGGGATCAGTACCGAACCCTGCGCGCATCAGATCAGCCTCCCCCGCAACGTGGCGATCCCCCAGATCCTGCGACAACTGCGTTAGCGCCCAATGCAACGCAGGCACATCCTGCGCCTCTGCCGGGCGAAACCGGATCTCCATCAGATTGCGGTCCGGTCGGCGCCCTTCAGGGCCAGCATCTGGCGTGCCTCGTCGGGGCTGGCGACCTCGCGGCCCAGGTCCTCGACGATGCGGCGGATCTTGGTCACCTGCTCGGCATTGGTCTTGGCCAGCTGCCCACGGGAAATCATCAGGCTGTCTTCCAGCCCGACCCGCACGTGGCCGCCCATGGCTGCCCCCATGGTGATCAGCGGCATCTGGTGCCGCCCCGCCGCCAGAACCGAGAACATGTAGCTGTCGCCAAACAGCTTGTCGGCGATCAGTTTCATATGGGTGAGGTTCTCCGGATCCGGCCCGATACCGCCCAGAACACCGAATACGAACTGAATGAACAGCGGCGCCTTCACGAGGCCCCGGTCCACGAAATGTTTCAGCATATAAAGATGGCTGACATCATAGCATTCGAACTCGAACCGGGCGCCGCGCTCCTGTCCGATCTCGGTCAGGATCCGCGCCATGTCGCGCGGTGTGTTCTTGAACACCAGATCGTCGGAATTCTCCAGAAACGGCTTTTCCCAGTCGTGTTTCCATTCGGTGATCCGCTCGGCCGCCGGGTAAAGCGCGAAGTTCATCGTGCCCATGTTGAGGCTGCACATCTCCGGCTCGGCCATCTTGGGGGCTGCCAGCCGGTCCTCCAGCGTCATCACGGCGCTGCCCCCGGTCGAGATATTCAGCACCGCGTCGCTGGCCTGCTTGATGCGGGGCAGAAACGCCTTGAAATGTTCGCTGCTGGCCGAGGGCTGACCGGTTTCGGGATCGCGCGCGTGCAGGTGCAAAACAGCTGCGCCTGCCTCTGCCGCGCCCAGCGCGTGCTCGGTGATCTCATCCGCCGTCACCGGCAGATAGGGCGACATCGACGGCGTATGGATCGAACCGGTGACGGCGCAGGTGATCAGAATCTTGGACATGTCTCAGCCGACTTTCAGTGCGGGGTGTATTTCATCGGTGAACTGGACCAGCGAGGCATCAAGGCCTTCGATGATCTCATCCAGATGGGTTTCATTCACGATCAGCGGCGGACAGACGAGGATATGATCGCCCTCCACCCCATCGCGGGTGCGGCGGGAATAAACGATCAGCCCCTTGTCATAGGCAATATCGACAAACCGCTGGTAGGCGTTCAGCCCCTTGGGCAGCGGCGCCTTGCTGTCGCGGTTCGACATGAATTCAAAGGCGGTGAGCAGCCCCTTACCGCGTACATCGCCAATGATTTCGTGCTTCTGCATCAGACCGTGCAGGCGGGCGATCAGCTTGTCGCCCATCTCGGTGGCGTTCCGGCACAGGTCCTGTGCCTCGATCTCATCCACCACGGCCAGACCAGCAGCGCAGGCCAGCGGATTGCCGGCATAGGTAAACCCATGGGCAAAGCCGCCCGCATCCAGCACCGGGTCGACCAGACGTTCATCGGCGATCATTGCGCCCAGCGGCACATAGCCCGAGCCGATGCCCTTGGACATCACCACGATATCAGGTTGTGCATTCCAGTGCTCACAGCCAAGGAAGGTCCCCGTGCGCCCGGCGCCGGTCATGACTTCATCCATGATCAGCAGCACGCCATAGCGATCACAGATCTCACGGATCCGCTCCATATATCCGAGCGGCGGCACCAGCGCGCCCGTGGAGGCGCCCCCGACCGGTTCCAGAATAAAGGCAAGAACGCTGTCCGCTCCTTCGGCGAGGATCTTCGCCTCCAGCATGTCGGCGTAATGCAGACCGGTTTCCCTGTCGTTCGGGTCGAGACCATCCAGATAGGCGCGCGGCGCGGGCACCTTTGGCATTTCGCGCATCATCGGCGCAAAAGGCTGCGACAGGGTGGTATAGCCGGTGACGGCCAGCGCCCCCAGGGTGCAACCATGATAGGACGGGCTGCGCGAGATCACTTTCCAGCGGCTGTCCTGCCCGGTGGCCAGAGCGTATTGGCGGGCCATCTTCATCCCGCTTTCCACCGCTTCCGAACCGCCAGACACGAAGAACACCTTATTCAGCCCCTTGGGCATGCGCCCGGCTAGACGTGCAGCCAGTTGTTCAGAGGCTTCGGTTTCGAAATGCAGCCGATAGCCGAAGGTGGATTTCTCCATCTGCCGCTGCATCGCGGCCAGCACGTTCTCATTGGAATGCCCGATGTTGCAGACCATCGCCCCGGATGAGCCATCCAGATAGCGCCTGCCATCTTTGTCCCACATATAGACCCCACGGGCCTGTTCCAGCACCGGTTTGCGGCCTCGGCCCTGATAGAAAAGATTGCTCATGCTGTGATCCTGCTCGCGAACGTATCTTGCGTAATACCGTCAGGCGCCAGCCAGCGCCGCACAATCCTGCGGGCGGAATGCCGCGATGACAGATTGCCCTTCGGCAAAGGGGCGGCCGTCGATCATGTTGATCGCCTGTAGCTGGGTGTCCCCAACGCGCAGGAAATACCGGACGGTCTGCCCCTGATAATCGACGGTCTCGACCACGGCTTCGGCGGTGACGAGGCCAGAGGTATCGCTGCCCGGCGCCATCAGCACCAGTTTCTCTGCGCGCAGGACCAGCTTTGCTGCGGCGCCTTCGCTGGCGGCGGCAGCCTTGTCCGCGGGCACGGGAACCTTGCCGAACAGCGGCACGTCCAGCAGCGCGGCCTTGGCGTCGCGGGACACACAGGTGCCAGCCAGAATGTTGGAGGCGCCAAGGAAATTGGCGACGAATTCGCTGGCGGGGGTATTATAGACTTCTTCGGGGGTGCCGACCTGCTCGATGCGTCCGGCGCTCATCACCACGATCTTGTCCGACATGGCCAGAGCTTCGGACTGGTCATGGGTCACAAAGACGGTGGTGACACCGATCTGGGCCTGAATGCGCTTCAGCTCGACCCGCATGTCTTCGCGCAGGTTGGCATCCAACGCCGACAGGGGTTCATCCAGCAACAGCACTTCGGGTTCGATGACGATGGCACGGGCCAGCGCGATCCGCTGCTGCTGCCCGCCCGACAGTTCCTTGGGATAGCGGCTGCCCACGTCCGGCAGCTGCACCAGATCCAGCGCCTCCTGCACCCGGCGGGCCACATCGGATTTGGGGACATCACGGTATTTCAGGCCAAAGGCGATGTTTTCGGCCACGGTCTTGTGCGGGAACAGGGCGTAGTTCTGGAACACGATCCCCAGGTTGCGCTTGTGGATCGGTACATCGTTGACGCGCTTGCCACCGATCAGGATTTCGCCCTCGCTCGGATCCAGCAGGCCCGCGATCATCCGCAGGTTCGTGGTCTTGCCGCAGCCCGACGGCCCCAGCAGCGTCACAAAGGCGCCTTCGGGGATTTCAAGATTGGCCTGATGCACGGCCGTGAAGGTGCCAAAACGTTTGACGATGTTGTTCAGGGTGACGGAACTCACGGGGTGCTCTCCGGATGGAAGGTTCAAAGGTGCCCCCTCCCCGTTCGGGGAGAGGGCGGGAGGGATCAGTAGCCCTTCTGGACGCGACCGAAGGTTTTCGACCAGTCGGCTTCGTGACCGTTCCAGAAGTCCGGATCGGCAAAGGTCAGACCATCCAGCGTGCCGGTGGGGTCAAAGGCCGGCAGGGTCGGGATCTTGTCACCAAGTTCGACCTTGGTTGGATCCAGCGCGGTCGGGTAGTTCTGGCCTTCGGCCACCGCGATCGAGGTTTCCGGCGCCAGCATGAAGTTCAGCAGTTCTTCGCAGGCTTCCATCGGCGAGCCTTTCATCACGAAGAGGCATTCCTGCCAGCCGAATCCGTTGGGCGGATCCATGTAACCGATGTCATGGCCCTGCTCCTGCAGCGCAAAGATGCGTCCGGACCAGGCTTCGGTGACGTAGATCTCTTCTTCGGCCAGAAGGCTCATCAGTTCGGCGCCCGAACCCCAGTATTTCAGGCTCAAATCACGGTGGGTGCGGACTGCATCCCATGCTGCCTCTTCATCCGAAATCTCGTTCGGGTTCTGGCCGGTCTGCAGGGCCGCGTACCACATGCGGGTGCGCCAATCGCTCCAGCCTGCGATCTTGCCCTTGTAGGCTTCCTCGATCAGGATCTTGGCGCCTTTTTCCTTCATCTCGTCGTCCGAGATATGCTTGCGGTTATAGGCCAGACCGGTGGTGCCGTAGTCATAGGGCACGCAGGACAGTTTTCCGCCCGACACGCCGCGGAACACATCAACCAGTTTCGGGATCACGTATTCGAGGTTGGGGATGTTGGCCTCATTGAGTTCCGAGCTGAGGCCCAGCGCATGATAGCGTGCATAGTCGAAGACGCCCGACAGGTGCGCAATGTTATATTCGCCCGGCTGGCTGGCCTTGACGCGCGACAGGTATTCGTCGCCACCGCCGAATGTGCCGTCGACAACCTTGATGCCGGTCTTGCCGGTGTAGGGATCAAAAGCGTGCTTGCGGAAGGCTTCGCTAACAACGCCGCCCCAGCCGTCGAACCGGACCTGCTCGGTGGTCGCCGCATGCGCGTATTTGGCAAAGGGCGTAGACACGCCATAGGCCAGACCCGCCGCGCCGATCAGCCCCAGAAAGCTGCGGCGATCCAGATCACCGTTCATATAGCGCTCGCGGGCGCGCTCATACCGGGTGGTATTGTCCATTTTCTTGGTCATTTCAGTCTCCATGTTGGTCTGTATTTTGTTGGTCTTATTTGGGGAGGGCGCGGTTCTTACGTGCCGCTTTTGCGGGCCATGGCCCGGGCGATGGCTGCACCGAGGAGCGGCAGGCCAACGGTCATCACGATCATCACGGTGCCCAGCGCGTTGATCTCCGGGCTGATCGAGTTTCTCAGCATGGCGAAGATCTGCGTCGGCACGGTTTCCACGCCGCCGGGCTTCCAGAACAGTGTGCCGGTGATGTCGTCGAAACTGATGGTAAAGGCGAAGAGCCCCCCGGCCAGAACGGCGGGCAGCATCAGGGGCAGCGTGACCTGAAAGAAGGTCTGCACCGGCGAGGCGCCAAGGCTCATCGCGGCCTCTTCGACGTCGCGTTTGATCGACACAAGCCGCGCCTGCACCACGAGGATCACAAAGGGCAGCGTGAAGATCACGTGACCTGCCAGCAGGAGGCCAAAGCTCTTGTTGATGCCAAGGAAGTTCAGGAACAGCAGCAGCGCCACCGCAAGCACCACCTCGGGCACCAGGATCGGCGCGATAAGAAGGGTCGAGATCGCATTGGCCCCCGGCACCCGGTAGCGCACCAGCGCAAGACTGGCCAGAACGCCGAGCGTTGTCGAGATCAGCGCTGTCAGCAGTCCGAGGATGATCGAGGTACGAAAGGCGCGCAGGATCGCATCGTTCCCTGCCAGTTCCACGAACCAACGGAAGGAAAATCCGGTCATCGGGAAATTGCCAAACTGGCTGGCGTTAAAGCTGAGCAGCACAACCACGGCCACTGGCAGGAACATGAAGATATAGACGAGGACAGCCCAGCCCCGGATCAGGCTCCAGCCCACGTTGAAACGACCTTCCATCAGCCCAGCCCCTTCATCAGCTGGGCCATGCCCAGGTAGCGGTTATAGATCATCACCAGCGCTCCAAGCACTGCCAGCAGCATCAGCGACAGGGCCGAGCCAAGAGGCCAGTTCAGCTGGGTAATGATGGCTTCGAACACGAGGTTGGCGAACATGGCATCGCGCGGCCCGCCCAGAACCAGCGGGGTAATATAAGTGCCCGCGCCCAGCACGAAGCAAAGCAGACCACCGGCGGCCAAACCCGGCAGCGATAGCGGCAGGGTGACTTGCAGGAACGCCTGCCAGCGGGTCGCGCCCAGAGAATTGGCGGCGTTTTCAAGATTGGTATCGATGCCGTCGAGGCTGACGAAGATATTGAGAATCATGAAGGGCAGCAGGAAGTGCACCAGACCCAGAATGACCGTCACCTCGTTATAGAGCATCTGAATCGGCTCATCGATGATGCCCAGCGCCAGCAGCGCCGAGTTGAAGGCGCCGGATACACCCAGAATGTTGATCCAGCTCATCGTGCGGATGATGTAGCTGATCCAAAAGGGCAGCATCAAAAGCAGCAAGAGCACCGCCTTATTGCCCTGCGAACGGGCAATAAAATAGGCCGAAGGGTAACCCATCAGGGCGCAGGCCACGGTGGTGATCGCCGCGATGCGCAGGGTACTGATCAGAATATCCCGGTAGAAAGGATCGCTCAGCGCCTCTTGCCAGTTATCAAGGTAGAAACCCGCCACATCGGCGCCGGTGGCGGTGCGCAGCCAGAAACTGTAGACCAGAATAAACAGCAGCGGGACGAACAGTAACAACGTCACCGCAGACAGGGCGGGGAACAGCAGAATCCAAGGCTGACGCGCCTCTCGTTTTTCGACGGACATGGTCTTTCCCTGTTAACGCCCGCTTAATTCGGGCTTGACGGAAGCATGCAAAACCTGATCACCATAGATCAAATAGATAATCAAAATTGTGAATATAGATGGAATCTATGGAAAACGACGGGCGCTTTGCCCCCGAGCGTATTGCCCGCGAGTTGGACTGGAACCTGCTGCGTACCTTCGTGGTACTAGCCGAAAGCCACTCGATCACCGAGGCGGCACAACAACTGCGGCTGAAACAGCCTTCGGTTTCTGCCGCGCTGAAGAAGCTGGAGGACCGCATCGGGCGCAAGCTGATCGACCGCTCGCCCGGGCATTACCAGCTGACCGATGCCGGGCGGCTGCTCTATCGCGAGGCATTGGACATCAACGGCTCCATCCTGCGGTTGTCCACACTGATGCGGGAGCTGACAGACGAGGTGCAGGGCCACGTCAAGATCGTCATGGCCAGCCACGTTGTCTGCCCGCTGTTTGACGAGGTACTGGCCGATTTCCACCTCGCACACCCCAAAGCCACCCTGTCGATCGACGTACGCACCAGCGCCGCCGCCATCGCCGAGGTGGCTGCAAAACGGGCCTCCTTTGCACTGTGCCTGGTGCGGGATCACAACCCAAAGCTGGAATATCGGCGTCTGTACCGGGAATTCTTTGGTCTGTTCTGCGGCCCGCGCCATCCGCTGTTCGGGCGCAAGGATCTGAAACTGTCGGATCTGGCCGGGCACAGTTCGGTCAGTTTTGAAACCGACCGGCTGCACGATGTGCTGAAACCGGTGACAGTAATGCGGGCGCAGGCCGAACTGGGCGACAAGGTCACAGGCCTGTCCAGTCACCTTGAGGAAGTTCACCGCATGATCGTGGCCGGTGTCGGTATCGGCCCCCTGCCCGTCCACGTGGCGGCGCGGGATGTCCGGGATGGGCAGCTCTGGCAGGTCCCGCCATATGATGATCTTCCCGCCATCGACGTGCATGTGGTCTGGAACCGCCACGCCGCAAAAAACCGGGCCGAGGAATTGCTGATCGACGGCTTGCTGGAAGCGATTGCAGCCACCCCGATCGAGCAGCGAACCTATCGCTGAATCTGTACTGGCCTTGAAACCCGCTTACAGGGACAAGCGCCACGCGCCCGTGTCGTCCTTGCAGAACTTGCGCTTTGGCTGCAAAGCCTTCTCCCTACCCTTCATGTGCGCTTCGTGCTGCAACATGATGCAGTTGGCATTTCGGTTGGTAATCGTCACCGTTCCATGAGCCTCGGTTTCGGGATTGCTCCACGCCTCGACCGTGCCGGTCTTTGGCTGGCTGACGCTGTAGAGGACAGCCTCAGCCTGGATCATCATCTCCATGTCCAAAGGCGACAGGCCCGATTCCGCAAGAATCCGGCTCAGCGGCTTGCCGATGGAGGGGACGGCAGCCAGAACCGCAATGCTGGCGATGGCAACAACTCTGACAAACCTGTTCATACGTTCGGACCTCGCTAAAAAACTTTGATCTAGGCGCACCCGAAAGGCGCTGAATATCAATACACTGCGGTATCCTCAGGCGCATGTCCATCCCATCCACCGGATGGCTGACAGCAATTGTCGCTGTCAGGAAAACTTGCGGAACAGCCGCGTCATATCGAACAGTTCATCCAACCGTTCATAGCGCTCGCGGGTTTCATCCCAGCCTTCTTCCTGGGTGGCAGCGATCATCGCCTCGAGCAGCATCATGGTGGAGATGTTCGAATCCCATGCCGACGGGATTTCAACCCAGCAATTGAAGGTATAATGGGCAACCGAAGTGATCGGGCTGGCCCATTGGTCCGTGATCAGGATGATTTTCACCCCACGTTCGGCTGCCAGTTCCGCAAGCCGTTGCAGGTTGGTTTCATAACGCCGCACGTCGAACATCAGCAAGGTATCGCCCTCGACCATGTCCAGCACGTAATGGGGCCAGGTAGCCGAAGACGAGGTCATATGCGTCACGTGCTGACGGATCGCCTGAAAGTGGGTGAAGGCATAGTCGGCCAGCGCCCGGGTGATCCGTCCGCCCACCACATAGAGCCGCCCTTCGGTATCGGCCAGCTGGTGCACCGCGCGGTCGAATTGTTCGTAGTCGAGGTTTGAAAAGGTCTGACCAAGGTTGTCCGTCACAGCTTGTGCAAATCTGTTCAGCAGATGTCCCTCGGGCGCCTCGGACGCCCAGTTCGCGCGTCGTTGCGTCGGGCCGGACACCTGCGCCTCCAGCTCTTTCAGCAGCGCCTGATGGAACTGCGGGTAGCCCTTGAAGCCGAGTTTTTGGACCATCCGCGCCACCGTCGGGGTCGAAACCTCGGCATTCGACGCGACGATGGTGATCGAGGCCAGCCCCGCCGCAGGATAGTTTTCGAGCAGAGCATTGGCGAACTTGCGCTCGGACTGGGTCAGCGTCGAATAGTGTTCGCGGATCAGCTCTCGCACACTGGCGGCGGGTTTGGACAAGGGGGCACACCTCTATTTCGGTCGATCAAAAAACGGGCATTCGCCGCATCCTACATCGTGCGGAAAACGACCGCAGAAAAAACTGCCTGAAACGATATTGACAGAAAATGCCCCACGTGAAAACATTTTTCCAAAATCGGGGAGTACTGAATGTCACCGGGCGATTCCAACGCTCTGAGCGAGGCTACCGAAGTCTTCAACGCCGACGGCGCGGGGGAGGTGGTGATCCTGTGCGAGCACGCCAGCCACCACATTCCTGCGCGCTACAAAGGGCTTGGCCTCGCTGAAGCCGACCGCACCAGCCATGCTGCGTGGGACCCCGGCGCCCGGGCGGTGTCGCTCGCGCTGTCCGACGCTCTTGATGCGCCGCTGGTGGCCAGCCGGGTGTCGCGGCTTGTCTACGACTGCAACCGTCCGCCCGAAGCCGCCTCGGCCATGCCGGAAAAGTCTGAAGTGATCGTGGTGCCGGGCAACTGTGACCTGACGCCCGAACAACGCGCCGAGCGTGTTGACACGGTCTATACCCCGTTCTGTCAGGCGGTCAGCGACGTGCTGGCAGCGCGCAAGGCCAAAGACCTGCCGACGGTTCTGGTCACCATGCACAGTTTCACACCGGTCTATTTCGGCGAACACCGCGCCGTTGAAATCGGCATTCTGCACGACAGCGACACCCGTCTGGCCGATGCCATGCTGGCCGAGGCCCCTCGCCTGCCGCAGCGTAGGATCGCCCGCAACGATCCCTACGGCCCAGAGGATGGCGTCACCCATTCCCTGCGCCTGCACGGTCTGGAAAACGGGCTCGCCAATGTGATGATCGAAGTGCGCAACGATCTGCTGCGCACCCCGCAGGATGAGGCTGCCATAGCCGAAGACCTGCTGGTGCTGCTGCGCCCCGTGCTTGCCGCGCTCAAGGCCGGGAGGCAGGCCGATGCCTAGTTTCATTCTGCGATATGTCCGCATGATCGATGCGCTGAACCGGTTCATTGGCCGGTTCGCGATGTATCTGATCTTTGCCCTGATCGGGGTCCTCCTGTGGTCCTCGGTCTCCAAGACCTTCTTC
Source organism: Pseudophaeobacter sp. 1A16562 (assembly GCF_041008785.1). Lineage (NCBI taxonomy): Bacteria > Pseudomonadati > Pseudomonadota > Alphaproteobacteria > Rhodobacterales > Roseobacteraceae > Pseudophaeobacter > Pseudophaeobacter sp. 1A16562. The sequence continues at coordinate 13,304 of NZ_JAXGFT010000022.1, forward strand.
AACCCGTCACTCTGGACATTGGAGACCGCACAATTCGTGATGGTCGCCTATTACATCCTTGGCGGGCCCTATTCGATCCAGATGGGATCGAACGTGCGGATGGACCTGTTCTATGGCGGCTGGAGCACCAGAACCAAAGCCTGGGTCGATGCCTTCACCGTTCTGTTCCTGATGGTCTACCTCGGGATTCTGCTTTACGGCGCGGTCAGTTCCACCGCCTATAGCCTTGGTTATTTCGGGATGGAGCCTTTTTCCTTCTTTGGTGACCTCATCTGGACGCTGGTGAGCGAAGGGCCGACCGCGGCGGGTGAAAAACTCGGCTATCTCGAACGCAGTTCCACCGCCTGGCGACCCTTCCTGTGGCCCGTCAAATTCACCCTCTGCTTCGGTGTCTTTCTGATGCTGCTGCAATGCCTTGCCGAATTGTTCCGGGATATCGGACGCCTGCGCGGAGTGGACCTCTGATGCCCTATGAAATGATCGCCCTCGTGATGTTTGCCGGCATGATGCTGATGCTGATGACCGGCCAGCGCGTCTTTGGCGCCATCGGTTTTGTCGGCGCGGTTGCCGGTCTGCTCCTCTGGGGCACCGGCGGTGTCGAGATCCCGTTTTCCGCCGCGATGAAGCTGATGAAGTGGTATCCACTGCTGACGCTGCCGATGTTCATCTTCATGGGCTACGTGCTGTCGGAATCGAAGATCGCCGACGATCTGTACCGCATGTTCCACGTCTGGATGGGACCGGTAAAAGGCGGCCTGGCCATCGGCACCATCGGCCTGATGGTTCTGGTCTCTGCCATGAACGGCCTGTCGGTCGCCGGCATGGCCATCGGTGCCACCATTGCGCTGCCGGAACTTTTGCGGCGCGGCTATGACAAGATTCTGGTGACGGGCACCATTCAGGCTGGGTCCAGTCTGGGCATTCTGGTGCCGCCTTCGGTCGTACTGGTGCTTTATGCGATGATCGCACGACAGCCGGTGGGTCAGCTGTGGCTGGCCGGCGTGGTGCCGGGCCTACTGATGGCCACCATGTTCATCGCCTACATCTATTTCCGCGCCCGGATGCAGCCGGACCTTGGCCCGGCGATGACACCCGAGGATCTGGCCGAATACAACCGCGTCAGTGACCACCCGCTGCGCCTGAACCATATCGTTCTGGCCGCGCTGGTGCTGATCCCACTGGTGGTGAAGCTGGACTTCGTAGCGCCGAAATCGGCCATCGGTCTGGCCCTGGCGGCAGCGGCGCTGTCCTTTGTGACCCGCAAAATCCCGCTGTTCTACACCGACCTGTTCCTGAAAGAGAAATACCGCCTCTTGTTCTCGGGCGTGCTACCGCTGGCGATCTTTGCCGCGATGATGATCCCCTTCGTCAACGGCTGGACCTCGCTGGTCGAAAGCTCGGCCATCGGTGCCATGACCGCCTTTATCGCTGCGGTGCTGAAGGGGCGCATGAACAAGGAGGTGTTTGAAACCTCCGTGCGCTCGACGCTGGGCATTTCCTGCATGTTCATGTGGATCATCCTCGCCGCGCTGGGGTTCGGCGCCATCTTTGACGGTCTGGGCGCCGTGAAGGCGATCGAGGATCTCTTCACCACGCAGCTTGGCCTTTCCCCCTGGATGATCCTGATCCTGATGCAGCTCAGCTTTGTCATCATGGGTACTTTCCTTGATGACACAGCAATGCTGGTGATCGTGGCACCGCTTTACGTGCCGCTGGTCGGGGCGCTCGGCTTTGATCTGATCTGGTACGGGGTGCTTTACACCATCACCACGCAGATCGCCTATATGACACCGCCTTTTGGCTACAACCTGTTCCTGATGCGCGCCATGGCGCCGCCGGAAATCGGGCTGAAGGACATCTATGTCTCTATCATCCCCTTTGTCGCTGTGATGATCGTGGCGCTATCTCTGGTGATGCTGTTCCCGCAGATCGCCCTGTGGCTGCCCGATCTGGTCTACGGAAAATAACCAAAAAGAGCCCTGTTCGGGGGCCCTATTTCAACAAGGAGAAAACGAGATGACGACAAGACGTAAGTTTTTGACCACCGCCGGTGCAGGCGCAATGGCGGCGCCGCTCGCCACACCGGCACTGGCGCAATCCACCATCAAATGGCGCATGCAGACCTATGCCGGTGCGGCTCTGGCCGAACACGTGGTGAAACCCGCGATCGACATGTTCAACCAGATCGCAGGCGACCGCATGCAGATCGAGCTGTATTTCGCCGATCAACTGGTGCCCACCGGCGAATTGTTCCGCGCCATGCAGCGCGGCACCATCGACGCGGTGCAATCGGATGATGACTCCATGGCATCGCCCACCGAAGTCACCGTCTTTGGCGGCTACTTCCCCTTCGCCTCGCGCTACTCGCTCGACGTGCCGGTTCTGTTCAACAAATACGGCCTGAACGAAATCTGGGACGAAGAGTATTCCAAGGTCGGCGTGAAACACATCTCGGCCGGAGCCTGGGATCCCTGCCACTTTGCCACCAAGGACCCGATCCGCAGCCTCGAGGATCTCAAGGGCAAGCGCGTCTTTACCTTCCCGACCGCTGGTCGCTTCCTCAGCCAGTTCGGCGTGGTGCCGGTCACCCTGCCTTGGGAAGACATCGAAGTCGCCATGCAGACCGGCGAACTCGACGGGATCGCATGGTCGGGCATCACCGAAGACTACACCGTTGGCTGGGCCGATGTGACCAACTACTTCCTGACCAACAACATCTCGGGCGCATGGGCTGGCTCCTTCTTTGCCAACCAGGGCCGCTGGAACGAGCTGCCGGAAGACCTGCAGACCCTGTTCCGCGTCTGCTGTGATCAATCGCACTACTACCGCCAGTGGTGGTACTGGGGCGGCGAAGCAGATCTGCGCGTCAACGGTCCGAAGATGGAACTGACCTCGATCCCCGATGCCGAATGGGCAACCGTTGAAGAAGCGGCTTACAAGTTCTGGGATGAAATCGCTGCCGAAAGCCCCACCAAGGCGAAGGTTGTCGAGATCATCAAGAAGTACAATTCGGACATGACCAAGGCCGGCCGCCCCTACCGCTACGGCTGATAGGCCCCGGTCTTTGACCTTTCATCCGGCCCGCCCAGCGCGCGGGCCGGATACCTGAACAGGAATTCGCCCGCAGGGGCCGGACGGAAACGCGTCCGCCCCTGCGGGCCGCAACACACAAAGGGCCCCTCATGCTCTCCTTCGACACGCTTAAATCTCAGGTTGCCGACGGCACTGTTGACACCGTTCTGGTGTGCCTTGTGGACATGCAGGGACGCCTGATGGGCAAACGGTTCCACGCCAAACATTTTGTCGCCAGCGCCTGGGAAGAAACCCATTGCTGCAACTACCTCTTGGCCACCGATCTGGAGATGGCAACGCCCGATGGCTATGCCTCCACCAGCTGGGAAGGCGGCTATGGCGATTATGTGATGAAGCCGGACCTTTCCACCCTGCGCCCGATGCCCTGGCTGGAAGGCACGGTGATGGTGCTTTGCGATGTGCTGGACCACCACACCCACAAGGAAATCCCCCATTCCCCCCGCGCGATCCTGAAAAAGCAGATCCAGCGGCTGGCCGATATGGGCTATGACGCGATGATGGCCACCGAGCTGGAATTCTTCCTGTTCGAGAAAAGCTTTGGCGAGATCGCCAAATCCGGCTTCCGCGATCTGACGCCGATCTCGGCCTATAACGAAGACTACCACATCCTGCAGACCACCAAAGAAGAGCACGTGATGCGCCCGCTGCGCAATCACCTGTGGGATGCGGGCATTCCGGTGGAAAACACCAAGGGTGAGGCCGAGGCCGGTCAGGAAGAGCTGAACATCAAATATGATGCCGCGCTCAACACTGCCGATCACCACACCATCGCCAAACACGCGGTGAAGGAAATCGCCTGGCAGCAAGGCCACGCCGCGACCTTCCTGCCGAAATGGCACCAGGACAAGGTCGGTTCCTCCTCCCACGTGCACCAGTCCCTGTGGAAGAATGGCAAACCCGCCTTCTATGACGAAAACGATGAACTGGGAATGAGCCAGCTGATGAAACACTACATGGCCGGGATGCTGAAATACGCCCCCGATTACATGTATTTCCTGGCCCCCTACATCAACAGCTACAAACGCTTCATGAAGGGCACCTTTGCCCCGACCCGGATCATCTGGTCGGTTGATAACCGCACCGCAGGCTTCCGCCTTTGCGGCGATGGCACCAAGGCAGTGCGCGTCGAATGCCGCGTCGGCGGCTCGGACATCAACCCCTATCTGGCCATGGCCGCGCAGCTGGCTGCAGGCATCGCGGGCATCGAGGAACAGCTGGAACTGGCCCCCGCAGCCAAGGGTGACGTCTATCAGGGCGAGACCGGCATGCTGCCCGGCTCCCTGCGCGATTCCCGCGAGGCGCTGAATGGCTCAACCCTGCTGCGCAAGGCATTCGGCGACGATGTGGTCGACCACTACGTGCGCGCCGCCGAGGTGGAGATCGAAGACTTTGAACGCGTGGTGACCGACTACGAAATCGCACGCGGATTTGAACGGGCCTGACGCCACGGCGCCTTGCTCCGGACCCCGAAATACTGACACGGCAGGGGAAAGCCCCCTGACAGCAAACACAAGAGGATGGCATGAGCCAGACACTGAAATGTATCTCGCCGATCGACGGATCGGTTTTTGCAGAGCGTGAAACCCTCTCGCGCGAGGACGCCTTTGCCGCCGCCGAGCGTGCCCGCGCCGCGCAGGCCGCCTGGGCCGCCCGCCCCCTGCAGGAGCGGATCGACCTGGTTATGGCCGGTGTCGCCAAGGTCGGCGAAATGAACGACGAGATCGTTCCGGAACTCGCCCATATGATGGGTCGCCCCGTACGCTTTGGCGGCGAATTCGGCGGCTTCAACGAGCGCGCCTCGCATATGGCGGAGATCGCCAAGGAAGCGCTGGCCGATATCGAAGTGGGCGAAGACGAGACCTTCAAACGCTATATCAAACGCATTCCGCAAGGCGTCGTCTTTGTCGTGGCGCCCTGGAACTACCCCTATATGACCGCGATCAACACCGTGGCTCCGGCCCTGATCGCCGGCAATACCGTGGTGCTGAAACACGCGACGCAAACCCTGCTGGTGGGTGAACGCATGGCAGAAGCCTTCCACGCGGCGGGCGTGCCTGCGGATGTGTTCCAGAACGTGTTCCTGGATCACGACACAACCTCTGCACTGATCGCGGCAAAGGCCTTTGATTTCGTGAACTTCACCGGCTCGGTCGGCGGCGGTCAGGCGATGGAGCGCGCCGCGGCTGGCACCTTTACCGGCGTTGGCACCGAACTCGGCGGCAAGGATCCGGGCTATGTCATGGAAGACGCGGATATCGACGCAGCAGTCGACACGCTGATCGATGGCGCCATGTTCAACTCGGGTCAGTGCTGCTGCGGGATCGAGCGGATCTACGTGCATGAAAGCGTCTATGACGCCTTCCTCGCCAAGGCGCTCGAGATCGTCAAAGGTTACAAACTGGGCAACCCGATGGATCCCGAAACCTCCATCGGTCCGATGGCAAATGTGCGGTTCGCCAAAGAAGTGCGCGAGCAGATCGCCGAGGCATTGGAGATGGGCGCCGTGGCCCAGATCGAAACCTTTGCCGGGGATGACGGCGGCGCCTACCTGACGCCGCAGATCCTGACAAATGTCACCCACGACATGCGGGTGATGCGCGACGAAAGCTTTGGCCCTGTCGTGGGCATCATGAAGGTCTCCTCGGACGAGGAAGCCATCAAGCTTATGAACGACAGCGAATTCGGCCTCACGGCATCGCTCTGGACCTCGGATGTGGACCGCGCCCAGCGCATCGGCGATCAGATCGAGACCGGCACCGTCTTCATGAACCGCGCCGACTATCTCGATCCGGGCCTGTGCTGGACCGGCTGCAAGAACACCGGGCGTGGCGGCGGCCTGTCGGTGATCGGCTATCACAACCTGACCCGTCCGAAATCCTATCACCTGAAAAAGGTGACGGGCTGAACCAATCCCGTCCGGGGCGCTCTGCGGCCCGGACCGCGCCCGCCCCCACGGCGGGCGCGATCGCGCCCACCCCGGTCGGGCCCGGTCCTTGTGTCACTCTGAATGTCCCCCGGCCCAATGGCCCTTATGAAAGGCAATATCCATGTCTCTCGTTGGAAACTGGTCCTATCCGACCGCAATCAAATTCGGCGCTGGCCGGATCAAGGAACTCGCCGAGGCCTGCGCGCAGGCTGGCATCAAGAAACCGCTGCTGGTCACCGACAAGGGACTGGCGGATCTGCCCGTGACCCAGTCCACACTGGACATCATGGAGGCTGCGGGCCTTGGCCGTGGCATGTTCTCCGAGGTTGATCCCAACCCCAATGAAAAGAACCTCGAAGCGGGTGTTGCCGCCTATAATGCAGGTGGCCATGACGGCGTGATCGCCTTTGGCGGCGGCTCCGGTCTCGACCTTGGCAAGATGGTCGCCTTCATGTGCGGCCAAAGCCGCCCGGTTTGGGACTTCGAGGATATCGGCGACTGGTGGACCCGTGCCGACGCCGACGCCATCGCGCCGATCATCGCGGTGCCCACAACTGCCGGCACCGGTTCCGAAGTGGGGCGCGCCTCGGTGATCACCGACAGCATCACCCACCAGAAGAAGATCATCTTCCACCCGAAGGTGCTGCCGGCCGTGGTGATCTGCGATCCCGAACTGACCGTCGGTATGCCGAAATTTATCACCGCAGGCACCGGGCTTGATGCCTTTGCCCATTGCGTCGAGGCCTTCTCCTCGCCGCATTACCACCCGATGTCCCAGGGCATCGCGCTGGAAGGCATGCGTCTGGTTAAGGATTACCTGCCCCGCGCCTATGCCGACGGCACCGATATCGAAGCGCGCGCGCAGATGATGTCCGCCGCAGCCATGGGCGCCACCGCGTTCCAGAAGGGCCTTGGCGCCATCCACGCCATGAGCCACCCGATCGGCGCGCATTTCAACACCCACCACGGCACCACCAACGCGGTCTGCATGCCTGCGGTTCTGGACTTCAACGCCCCGGTGATTGCCGACCGGTTCAACCAGGCGGCGTCCTATCTGGGTATTGAAGGCGGCTTTGACGGCTTCCGCGCCTATGTGCAGGAACTGAACGACAGCCTCGGCATCCCGCGCAAGCTGTCGGATCTGGGTGTCACCGAAGCCTCGATCCCCGAACTGGTCAAGGGCGCGATCATCGACCCGTCTTGCGGCGGCAACCCGATCGAGCTGACCGAAGCAAACCTTACAGAGCTGTTCAAAGCCGCCCTGTAAGGACGCCGTCCATTCGCACGTTCGGCCAAGGCGCCTCCCTGTCTTGCAGGGGGGCGCCGTTCCGTTTCGGGACCCGTGCTAGTCTCGTCAGACGGCGGCCCTGTGTCCGGCGCCTAGATCACGCAGGATCAGTTTTTCGGGCGACTGGCCGACTGGTAGCACGGGCGTTCCACTGGCATCACCAGCCTGCCGTTCTGGCAGAGGCCGCGTGGGATCCGGGACTGGCACTGCGGACAGCAAACGGCGGGTATAGGGATGGCGGGGCGAATGCAGCACCGCATCACGCGCGCCTTCCTCGACCACCTGCCCCAGACGCATGACCATGACCCGGTCCGCAACCTGTTCGATCACCGCCATGTCATGGCTGATGAAGAGGAAGGCCAGCCCGTCTTCGTCCTGCAGGCTTTGCAACAACTCCAAGATCTGCGCCTGAACCGAAACATCCAGCGCCGAAACGCTTTCATCCGCCACCAAAATCTTTGGCGACAGTGACAAGGCCCGCGCGATGTTGATCCTCTGCCGTTGCCCGCCGGAAAACTCATGCGGATAGCGCTGCATCATGTCCGGCGACAGGCCGACGCGGCGAAACAGCTCTGCAGTGCGGTCACTCATCTCCGATCCACTGGACAGGCCGTGAATGACCAGAGGTTCAGCCACTTGCTCGCCAACGGTCATCCGCGCATCCAGCGAGGCACCGGGGTCCTGAAATACCATCTGAATGTCCCGGCGCACCGGCTTCAGCGCGCCTGGGCCCATGCCATAGGTCTGCTGCCCCAGAACCGAGATCGAGCCCTGCCATGGCACCAGCCCCAACAGGGCCTTGCCAATTGTTGATTTGCCACAGCCGGATTCCCCGACCAGCGCCAGGGTTTCTCCTGCACGCACGGTAAAGGACACCTGTTCCACCGCGTGGACCCGCGCCTGCACCCGGTTGAGGATACCGCCGCGCATATCGAACCGCACCGACAGATCGCTGACCTCCAGCACCGGGGCGCCCTTTTGCACCTCCGCGCGAGGCGGCGCGGTGCCAAGACGGGGAACCGCAGCCAGCAATTCCCGGGCATAGTCGCTTTGCGGGGCGGCAAAGAGATCGCGCACAGGGGCGCTTTCCACCTCTTGTCCGTGGCGCAGGATCACCACCCGATCCGCCATTTCCGCCACCACGCCCATATCATGGGTGATCATTAGCACAGCGGTTCCATGATCCTTTTGCAAGGCGCGGATCAGATCGAGGATCTCTGCCTGCACCGTCACGTCCAGCGCGGTGGTCGGCTCATCGGCGATCAGCAACTCGGGATCGCAGGCCAGCGCCATGGCGATCATTACCCGCTGCCGCATGCCGCCGGATAATTCGTGGGGGTATTGCTTCAGCCGCCGTTCCGGTTCCGTCAGTTGCACATCCTGCAGCAATTTCAGAGCCCGCGCAGGGGCTTCGCCGCGACTGCACGCCCCATGTTCCAGCAGCACCTCGGCCAACTGGTCCTGCACCGTCATCAGCGGGTTGAGCGAGGTCATCGGCTCCTGAAAGATCATCGCCACCCGCACGCTGCGGATATCGCGGTAGCCGCGCGGACCAAGGGTCGTCAGCTCCAGATCGCCGAGTTTCACCGAGCCGCCCGCGATGCGGCACATCGGCTCTGGCAACAGCCCCATGATCGCCAGAGCGGTCATGGATTTGCCGGAACCGCTTTCGCCCGCCAGACAGAGCGTTTCGCCCCGCTTCAGATCAAAAGACAGCCCATCCAGAACCGTCTTCGCCCCCGAAGGGGTGGCGACCTGAACACTCAGGTCGCGCACTGTCAGCACGGTCTCGCTCATTCGAACACCACGTTCGGGAAGTAGAAGCTGACCACCCAGTTCGGCATGTCGACGATTTCGGAAATCCGCAGATCGCCGCAGACGGAACACAATAGGTAGGCATCTTCGGCCGACAACCCCTTGGTGCGGCCCAGAAGGTCGACCATGGCGCTGACAGCATCCTTCGCGGCCTGCATCATGTCATTGCCGATGCCTGTGGTGACTTCATACCCTTTGGCATCAAGATGGCGCGTCACCGGCCCCGGCGTGGAAAAACGCGGGAAGTTCAGGGTTTCCCCCTTCACCACGTCCAGCGTGACCTCCACATCCATCGGCGATTCAATCGCGGTGCCGCAAACCTCGCCATCGCCCTGCGCGGCGTGGGTATCCCCTATGGAGAACAGCGCCCCTTCGCATTCCACCGGCAGATACAGCGTGGTGCCTGCCGCCAGATCACGGATATCGAGATTCCCACCCATGCGGCGCGGCGGCACCACCGAATGCAGGCCTGCCTCGGCCGGGGCCAGACCTATAGTCCCGGCAAAGGGTTTTAGCGGCACCTTGGCCAGATCTGAGAACAGCGACGGCGCCAGGGTTTCCGGATCGTAATCCCAGACCTTGAGATAGGGATCGGTGAACTGATCGGCGAGCAGGCCAAAGCCCGGAATATTCGCGGTCCAGCCGAACCCCGAGGGGTGGAAGGCTTCGATCTTGACCTTCAGCACATCGCCGGGTTTGGCACCATCGACATAGATCGGCCCGGTGACCGGGTTGATCTTGCCAAAATCCAGATTGGGCACATCGGCGCTGGTGCTGTCCTTGTTGAACTGCCCGCCCGAACTGTCGAGACATTGGAAATGCAGGCGCGATCCGGGAGCCACCGTTTCCACGGGCGGGAGCGAATTGTCCCACCCGTGATGGTGTGCACCGTGGATCGTGTAATCACAGTGCTTACACATTTTTATTCAGCATCCTTCGAGTAGATGTAGTCATAGTTGACCGGAATATGGACCGGATCAACGAACAGGCTGTCGTCGCCCGCGATCCTGTCCGAGGTCAGGGTGAAGCGTTGCTCGTTGAAGACCGGCACCCAGGGGGCATCCGCCATCACATCCAGATAGATGGATTTCCAGGCCTCGATCCGGGCGTCGGCGTTTTCCGCACCAGTCATGGCGTCCGCCTCGGCAGCGCGGGCGTCCAGCTCCTCGTTGCAGTACCAGGACCAGTTCCAGCCCCCCTGAACCGCGCCGGCGCAGCCCAGGATCGGACCGTAGAAGTTCGACGGATCCGGGAAGTCGGCGATCCAGGCCATGCCGCCGGACCAGATCATCGGCGCCTGATCCGCCTCACCGCCTGCGGCGATCACATTGGCCTGTGCCAGGCTGCGGATCTCGGCGGTGACACCGATTTCCTTCAGGTCCTGCTGGATCGCCTGTGCAATCCGCGGGTTGGGATCGACGTTCATCACGTAAAGCTCGGTGGTGAACCCATCGGCAAAACCAGCCTCGGCCAGCATTTCCTTGGCGGCGGCGGGATCAAAGGCATAGCCTTCGTAATCCTCGGCGTAGCCCGGCATCGACGGCGGCAGCGGCTGGTTTGCCGGAACCGCACGGCCGTTGATCAGCTTGACGATACGGTCCTTGTTGATCGCCATGTTGACGGCCTTGCGCACGGCGACATTGTCGAACGGCGCCATCTGGGTGTTGAGTGTGATGTAACCGGTGTGCAGCTGGCCACCTTCGATAACGTTATCCTTCTGTGCCGGATCGTTCATCACCTGCAGGAACTGCGCCGGCGGGATGCCGTCGCCGGGCACATCCGCCTGCCCCTGTTGCAGACGCAGCAGGGCAACGGTGGGCTCCAGTCCGATTTCAAAGGTCACCTGATCCAGCTTGGGCAGGTTGGCGCGGTGGTAATCGGCGAACCGTTCGAACACCACGCGCTGGCCCGGCGCCCATTCCGCCAGTTTGAAGGCGCCCGAGCCGACCGGCTGACGGCCAAAATCTTCGCCTGCCGCCTCGACCGCTTCCTTGGGCACGATGGAGGCAAAGTTTAGCGCCATCACATGGCCAAAGGTCGCGTCGGGACGGGACAGGGTGATCTCGATGGTCTTGTCGTCGATCACCTTGACGCCCGAAAGCCCCTCGCCTTCGCCCGCGTTCCAGCTGTCAAAACCCGCGATCATGCCAAAGAAGCCTGCGCCAGGAGAACGGGTTTCGGGGTTGGTGACGCGCTCTAGCGAGTATTTCACATCCTCGGCGACAATCTCGCGGCCGTTGTGGAACTTGATCCCGTCCTTCAGGGTAAAGGTATGGGTCAGGCCGTCCTCGGAAATGGCATAGTCGGACGCCAGTTCGTTGCGCAGCGTCGTTGTGCCCGGCTCATAGCCCATCAGCCCGTCGAACAGCGATTTGATCATCGACCAGTTCTGCCAGTCATAGCCGATGGCGGGGTCCAGCGTCGCGACATCGTCCTTGTAGGTGACGGTCATGGTGCCACCCATCGGGGCATCTGCATTCACCTCTGCGGCTGCCATATGGCCGCACAAAGCCAGTCCGGCGACACCGGTTAAAAGAAATTTCTTCATGATTTCAGTCCTCTGTTGGTTTTACCGTTTCTATTTGGTCTTGATACGGGGATCGATTGCCGGCGCCACGAGGTCCGCCAGAAGATTGCCCAGAACGATCGCGGTGGCCGAAACCATGGTCACACCCATGATGACCGGAATGTCCACGCGCTGGATCGCCTGCCAGGCCAGCTGGCCGATCCCGGGCCAGCCAAAGACGCTCTCCACAACCACGATGCCCGACATGAACAGCCCGATGTCGATGCCGATCATCGCGATGATGGGAAGAATGGAATTGGGAATGACGTGCCGCAGGATGATACGGGCCTTGCCCAGCCCCTTGGCCCGCGCGGTGCGGACAAAATCCTGGCCCAGCACGTCGATCATGCTGGAACGCATCATGCGGCTGTACCAGCCCGCACCGAGAAACCCGAGCGTCACCGCAGGCAGCACCACATGGCCAAAGGTGCCGTAACCGCCAATCGGGAACCAGCCCAGTTTCACCGCAAAGACATAGAGCAGCAGAATGCCGATGACGAATTGCGGCGCCGAGATGCTGACAAAGCTGAAGATCATCAGCCCGTGGTCTGCGGGCTTGTTGCGGCGCAGCGCCGCGACGATACCGATGGTCAGGCCGAACACCAGCTCGGTCACGATGGCCGCAACCATCAGCAACAGGGAGGCAGGCAGCCGCGCGGCGATCAACTCGGAGACTTCGGCGCGTTGCAGATAGCTGCGCCCCATGTCGCCCTGAAACAGCGCCGTCAGGTAGTTCCAGTACTGCACGACAAAGGGATCGTTCAGCCCCAGCTGATCGCGGATGTTCTGCACCGTTTCGGCGGTGGCCGACCGCCCGGCGATCTGCCGCGCCGGATCGGCCGGCACAAGATACAGCAGGATAAAGGTCACCAGCGTGATCCCCAGAAGGATCAGCGCGCTCTCCATCAGGCGGCGGACAAGATAGGCCTGCATCAGTGGCGTCCTTTCAGGGTCGGATCAAGAATGTCGCGCAGGGCATCGCCCACTAGATTAAAGGCCAGCGCCAGCAACAGGATCGCAATGCCGGGGAAGAAAACCAGCCAGGGGGCGGTGGTGAAATAGGTCTGGTTTTCGAAGATGATATTGCCCCAACTTGGCATCGGGGGCTGCACACCCACGCCAAGGAAGGACAGCGTCGCCTCCAGCAAGACCGTTGTCGAGATTCCCAGGGTGCCAAAGACAACAATGGACGACAAAAGATGCGGCAGCAGGTGTTTGAACAGGATGCGCAGGTGGCCAGCGCCCAGCGCCCGCTGCACGGTGATGAAATCACGCTCGGCCAGCGACCGGGTCTCGGTATAGATCACCCGTGCCATCTGTACCCAGTTCACCATCGCGATGACCAGCGCCACGATCAGCAGCGAGGGCTGAAAGATTGCCGCCAGAACAATCGCCAGCAGCAGCGCCGGAAAGGCCATCATCAGATCGGTAAAACGCATCAGCACCGCGCCGATCCAGCCGCCGAAATAGCCTGCGGTAATACCGACTCCAGCGCCCAGCAGGATCGCGATCCCATTGGCAAGGATACCGATAATCAGTGACGTGCGCGTCCCCAGAATAAGCCGCGAAGCCAGATCCCGCCCCAAAAGATCCGTGCCCAGCGGGAAATCCGCGCCCGGCGGCAGAGGCGCCCCGGCCAGACTTAACCCGTCAAAGCTCTGCTCAAACGGGTCATGCGGCATGATCCACGGCGCCAGCAGCGCGGCGCCCACCATCAGGATGATGATCACCATCCCAAAGGCCGAGCGCGGCCGGGTCATCAGCTCATAAATCACACGTCGGCTGCGCGCGCCGCGGCCTGCTGTCATCTGACCGTCTGTGGCTGCTGTCATCGTCATGCCTGCCCCCGCATGGCCGGGCGCGCCAGAAACCGGACGGCAGCATCTTCCAAGGCGACGCGCTCGACCATGGCAAAGGCACGCAGTTTCTTCAGGGCCGTCGCCTCATCGACGCCCTCAGAGCGCATGATGACAAGAACCGCCTGCAACAACTCCAGCCGCATCGAGGCGCGCCGGTTGCTTTCAGCCTCACGGCGGCGGGTTTCCATGCGCTCCTTGAACCGAGCAAAGCCCAGCACCAGCGCCGAGTAGATATTGGCGGTGGCATTGACCGGCAGATAGGCGTCCAGACCCTGCCGCACGGCCCATTCCAGGCGTCCCGGCGTTTCCGACCCGATCAGCCCAAGGATCGGCATAGGCGCAGATTGCGGCGACCAGGGGAATTGCCCGTCCTCGGCCCGGTCAAGGTCCAGAACCAGCAGGTCAGCGCGGACATCTGCCTCTTCCAGCGCGGGCCAGCGCCCTTCGGCCTTGATGCCAAGCGTGCCCAGACGTCGGACCAGTTGATCCCGCATTTCAGCGCTGGGATGCAGGACAAGAGCGTATTTTCCGGCGAAGCTATAGGTCATTTTACGATCCTCAAACTGGGCGTCTGGAGCGGCGGGGCGGATACAGGGGGAACGCAGGTCAGATAGGGGTCCGCAGCGACGGGGCCCTCGGCAGAAGACAGCAGATGAAACTGTGCGTTCTCGGCCTGCGCGATATGCGGTGTCAGCGATGCGTGTCGGGTGATGGGGTCGATCTGCACCGGCCCCAGAACCGTTTCATGGCGCGCATCGCAGGCCGCATGGAACACCGCCCTTGGCGCGGTGGTCCCGGTTTTCGCGACGGTTTCGGCCAGAATGCGAACGCTGGCATAGGAGGTGGCAAAGACGCAGGAACAGCGCCCGTTCGGCGATATTTCCCGGGCACGGCGTACGAAATCCTCGGGGCCAAGCGGTTCGAAATAGGTCCCGGCCGAGATGATCCCGTCGCCATATTGGCCCAGCACATCAAGATCCGCTTCGGATTGGTTGCAGGACAGGATTGTCGGCCGCTGCCCGGTGGACAATCCGCGCAGGAACGCCTCATTCGACGGACCGATCAGCGAATTGACGACAACATCCGGCTGCTCGGCGATGATCTCGGAGAGGGCCAGATCGGAGTCCACATCGCCAAGCGGTACGAAACGCTCGCCGACGATCTCAACCCCGGCGGCGCTCAGCCGTTCGCGGGCCAGACGCAGCGTTTCCCAGCCCCAGACATAGTTGGAGCCAAGCAGGTAGGCACGGCGCGTGCCTTGGCTCAGCACCCGGTCCAGCAGCGGGATCATATGATGGTTCGGCGCGCCCCCCATGTAGACGACGTGATCGTTGCTTTCGAAGCCCTCATAGGGGCACGGGTACCACAGCATCGCGCCATAACGCTCCAGCACCGGGATCATGTCCTTGCGGCTCCAGGAGGTGATGGCGCCCACCACGTGTGACACACCACCAGCAAGGATATCTCGGGTCATCGCCTCATAGGCCTCGGGACGGCCCGCCGGATCACAGGTCACGGGCGCAATTCGGGCAATGCCCTCGCGCTCCAGATCGTCGATGGCCAGCTCGGCCCCCGCCAGTCCGGCCTGTCCCAGCGCGGCGTAGGGTCCAGAGGTCGAGAAGACCAGACCAAGATCGAATTCCAGCATAGTACCCCACAAACGAAAAAGCCCCGCCACCCTGCAAGAGGGTGATCGGGGCTCAATTGCCAACGGCGATCAGGTCGCCATGTAGGTCCAATAAGGCTTAACAGGACCGGGAAGTCAAACTCTTCGTGGCCGTTTTGTGACGGCTCAGACGCGGGCGCCGATTTTTTGGGCAGCCGCGAAGGCGGCCCTTTGGCGCCTGTTTCTATTGCACCCATGGCGTCGCAGACTGCCGTCCCGCCTGCCCCATGATACCTTTGGCCGCACCGGAGTTGCGGCTAGCCAAACAGCGACAGCAGGATCCCCCCGACACACAAGGCATTGGAAATGATCAGCAGCGCAACCGCCAGAGAGCCAAGGTCCTTTGCGTGTTTTGCCTGCACCGACCATTCGGGCGATATCCGGTCGGTCAGCACTTCGATCGCGGTATTGAGCGCCTCGACCGCCAGCAGGAGTGCAAAGAGAATGGCAAAGGCCGCAAGCTGTAGAGCAGAGGCCCCAAGAACCAGCAGCAGGGACCCCGTCCCAGCCCCCGCGACAAGCTCCAGCCGGGCGGCGGTTTCCGCCATCAACCGCTGCAATCCGCCAAGGGAATACCGGGCAGCGGCAATGACATGCGCAACGCCGGTCACGGCAGGCGGGATTTCTTGCGGGGCTGCGCCCTGCGATTGATCACGTACCGTCATGTTGCGGGCCTCGCGATACGGCAGCGCGACGCCAGATCCAGCTCCGGCTGCCGGACCTCGGTACGGATGTCGAGGAGGCCCAGAACCGTATGGAACAGATTGTCCTGACTGACAGGTTGATCGGTCATATCCTTCAGACAGGCGCCATCCAGATGCATCGCTTCGCGATAGCTTTCCGGCACCCACATCAGGAACGGCACCCGTGTCTGCGCCTCCGGCGCCATGAACATCGGCGCGGCGTGGAGGTATAGCCCGCCCTCCCCCAGGGATTCACCGTGATCCGAGATATACATCAACGCCGGTAGAGCATGGTCCTGCGCGTTCAGCATTGAAATCGCCTTGGCCAGGATGTGGTCGGTATAGGCGATGGTATTGTCATAGGCGTTCACGATCTCTTCCGGCGTGCAATAGTCGAACTCGGCTGTTCTGCAATCAGGCGTGAAGCGGGCAAACGCCTCGGGGTAGCGCCTGTAGTAGGCGGGCCCGTGGCTGCCGATCATATGCAGCACCAGCACGGTGTCTTCCTTGATCGCCCCGATCTGCTGCGCCAGCGCCCCAAGAAGCGCCGCATCGCTGCATTCCCGATCGGCGCAGGCCGCCGGATCAAGCGTAACATCGACCTGCCGCGCCCCGGTGCGCCGGGCGATCCGCTGATCCCCGGTGTTGTTGTCGATCCACACAGGCTGCACCCCGGCATGATCCAGCACATCCAGAAGATTCTCCTGCCCCATGAAGGCGCGGTGGCTGTAGTCACTCCGGCCCAGCGCGGAGAACATGCAGGGCAGCGACACCGCCGTCGATGTTCCACAGGACGAGGTTTCGCTGAAATTGAGGAGATCAAGCCCCGCCAGCTGCGGCGTGGTGTTCCGCTCATACCCGTTCAGCGCGAAATTCTGCGCACGGGCGGTCTCTCCGGCGAAGATCACCAGCAGAACCGGTTTTTTTGCCGCCAGCAGGTCTTCCCCCTTGGCTGCATCCTGTCCCAGCGGTGCGACCTCTGTGTTGCTGGCCCGGATTTCCATCTTGGCGTAGCGGGCGATGGCGCCAATGGTGGCGCCGGGCTGGTAGCTGCCCATCAACTCGTGATGCTCTCGGATGACCGAGGCATTTGCCTTGAGGTTGACGAACAGGAAACCGAACGTCATCGCGAAGCTTGCGACAGCAGTCAGCGGCAGCTTCCACAGGATATGCCGGAACTTCGGATAGGTGATGCGCGGCCAGAACAGCAAGGCGGCGGGCAGCACGCCAGTCAGCCCCATGTAACGCAGATAGGGCAGCGTGATCAGTTGCCGGGATTCCGCATAGGTGGTGTTCATCACGTTCTGGATCATCAGCTTGTCGATCATGATGCCCAGGTGCCCCTGATACCATGAGGCCGCCGCCGCCAGAAGAATGAGAATGGCAGCCACCGGGCGCTGCACGCGCGGCCAGCTGAACGGGCTGAGGGTAAAGAACGTCAGCATCCAGACCGCAGCTCCGAACAGCACCACATTCAACGGCGCGCCCTCGAACAGCGTCGAGAGATGCCGCCAGAACGCCGCGTTGAAGGCCACCAGCATATAAGTGGCGACCAGTATGTTGAGCATCGTTGGCGACAGCTCCGGTCGCCTTATCTGCCGCAGCTGGGTGATCAGCTTTCTGGCTGCATCGGAAAATCGTCCATGCAAGGGGCATACCTCCGGGTAAATGTAACTAGCCTGGGCCGTCGTCAGGCAACTGCCGTCAGGCGCAGCTCTTTGCCTCGATCCCCGGGAGACTCCGGCCATTGCGGCTGGTGTTGGGCGGACAAAAAAACTGATGACGAGCCTGTGCCTGCGCCACCGGATGCCGCAGCAAGCTTTCAGCAACCTTACATCTCTCCGGGTCGGCCGAAACGCGCCAAGCCAGGACCGTCATGCTTCTGTCAATTAGCTGCGGTACCTCTGGCGCCACGCGCAGCAGCACGGGCGAGCACGATGAAGTACCGCACCCTCTTTCTGTCTGACATCCATCTGGGTACCCCGGGGTGCCAGGCCGAACTGTTGCTGGACTTCCTCAACAGTCACGACGCGGACAGCTATTACCTGGTGGGGGACATCATCGACGCCTGGCGGATCCAGCGCAAAGGCTTCCTGTGGCCGCAGGCTCATAACGATGTGGTGCAGGCGATCCTGGCAAAGGCGCATGATGGCGCCGAGATCTATCTGATCCCCGGCAATCACGACGAATTCCTGCGCTCGTACCTCGGGACACATTTTGGCGGCATCGAGGTGGTGCAGACGGCCGATTTCATCGCCGCCAACAACAAACGCTATCTGGTGACCCATGGCGACCAGTTCGATTCCGTGGTGGTCAATGCAAAGTGGCTGGCCCACCTTGGTGACCGAGCTTACGATTTCATGCTCTGGCTCAACACCCGCATCAACCGGCTGCGGCATCTTTGGGGCGGACAATACTGGTCCTTGTCCAAATGGGCCAAGCATCAGGTCAAGCAGGCCGTCAACTTCATCAGCGAATATGAAAACGTCCTGACCGCCGAGGCGCGGCGCGGTGGCTATGACGGGGTCATCTGCGGCCATATCCACAGCGCCGCCCTCCGCGACATTGGCGAGATTTCCTACGTCAACACCGGCGACTGGGTCGAAAGCTGCACCGCCGTGGCCGAACGGGAAGACGGGCAACTGGTGCTGATCGACTGGACCCGCTCTGCCCGGCGCGCCCATCACCGCAGCCGCCGGGCGCGGCGCAAGGACAAACAGTTCGAAAAAGACAGGCAACTTGAAAATGTATGAGAGGTGCCCCCGATGAGCACGACTGCACAGGCGCGGCTGGATGCTGCCGTTCTGCAAGATGGCGATGCCGCAACCGGACGACTGGAGCGCCTGTTTTCACGCCTGTTCCTGGGCCTTGTCTACCCGCAGATCTGGGAAGATCCGGTTGTCGATATGGCAGCCCTGGAAATCGAGCCGGGAGACAACCTCGTCTGTATCGCATCCGGCAGCTGCAACCTGATGTCCTATCTCACCGCGGGCCCCGCGTCGGTCACCGCCGTTGATCTGTCGCCTGCCCATGTGGCGCTGGGGCAGTTGAAACTGACGGCAGCGCGCTGCCTGCCGGATCATGCGGCGTTCTACCACTTCTTTACCCGGGCCGATCTGGCCAGTAATGTCGCGCTTTATGACCGGTACATCCGCCCCAATCTCGACCCGCGCGCGCGGGACTTCTGGGACGCGCGGCAACCGATCCGCCGCCGGATTTCCGTGTTTCAGAACCGGTTTTACCGTCATGGTCTGCTGGGGCGTTTCCTTGGCGCTGTGCATCTGGTGGCCCGCCTTGGCCGCGTGGACTTTGCGCCGCTGCTGGCCGCACGGACTCTGGACGAGCAGCAGGCGTTTTTCGATGATGAGATTGCGCCGCTGTTCGACATGTGGCTGGTGCGCAAACTGGCCGGGTTCCGCGCCGCCCTGTTCGGCCTTGGCATCCCCCCAGCCCAGTATGACAAGCTGGCCGCCGACGGTGGCGGCGACGTCCTGCCGGTGCTGCGCGAACGGGTACGCAAGCTGATGTGCGATTTCCCGATCCGCGAGAATTATTTCGCCTGGCAGGCCTTTGCCCGGCAATACGACCCCGCGCCGGATGGATCCTTGCCACCCTACCTGAGCCGGGAGAACTTCGAGGCTCTGCGACAGAGTGCTGGCAATGGCCGGATAGTAAACCGCTCCCTCACCGATCTGCTGGAGGCAGAGCCGGACGAGAGCAAAGACGGGTACGTGCTGCTGGATGCGCAGGACTGGATGAATGATACGCAGCTGAATGCGCTCTGGGCGCAGATCACCCGCACGGCGAGGCCGGGCGCACGGGTGATTTTCCGCACCGGCGGCAGCGCTGATATCCTTCCCGGCCGGGTCCGGCCCGATCTTCTGAACCAATGGACCTATGACGCCGAAGCCTCGGCCAACGGCACGGCAGAGGATCGTTCGGCCATTTACGGCGCTTTCCACCTCTACCGCACCAAAGGGCCTTCCCATGTTTGATTCAGCACCGGAGACCCATGCTGATCTGATGGATCAGACCTATCGCCATCAGCGGGTGATCTATGATCTCACCCGCAAATACTACCTGTTCGGGCGTGACCGGCTGATTGCGGACCTCGCTCCCAAGGAAGGCGCCCATGTTCTGGAGGTGGCCTGCGGCACCGGGCGCAACCTGCATCTGGCGGCCCGCAAATACCCGCATTGCGCCTTTTACGGCCTGGATATTTCGTCCCAGATGCTGCGTTCGGCACAGGCGAAATTGAAAGACCGGGCACAGCTGGCTCAGGCAGACGCCTGCGATTTTGACGGTGCCACGCTGTTTCAGCGCCCCCGGTTCGACCGGATCTTTGTCTCCTACGGGATTTCGATGATCCCGGACTGGAAGACCGCCCTGCGCGTGGCGGCCGCTCATCTGAAGCCCGGCGGTGAACTGCATGTGGTGGATTTCTCGGATCAGTCCGGATGGCCTGACTGGTTTGAAGCCTCACTGCGCCGATGGCTGGCGAAATTTCACGTCAGTCCACGGCTGAACCTTAAAACCACCCTGCACAGGATTGCCGCAGAGACCGGCGGCACGGCAGAGCATCGCCAGCTTTACCGCGGCTATGCGCAGCACGGCGTGCTGCGCAGGCCGCGTTGACACCACGGCGCGGCGCTCCGGGCCTGCTGCGGACCGCTGCCTCTTTCAGGCAGCACCGGCGAAAAACCGATCACAGACAAGGCATTCCGGGGTGCACAACTGGTTGTCACCGCGGCGATGCCGCGCCCCAAAGAAGCAGACTTCGCTGAGCAAGCACCACAGGCTGAGATCCAGTGATTCACCCAATGGGGCCAGTTGACGTGGATCAACGCGCATATGCGGCAGGCCGCATATACATGCGTCATGCAAGAGATACTAAACGCCATTTATGACTCGACCCGCCGCGCCGCCCTCGCCATCGTTTGGGACGGCGGCGAGCAC
This sequence comes from Pseudophaeobacter sp. 1A16562, assembly GCF_041008785.1. Classification (NCBI taxonomy): domain Bacteria; kingdom Pseudomonadati; phylum Pseudomonadota; class Alphaproteobacteria; order Rhodobacterales; family Roseobacteraceae; genus Pseudophaeobacter; species Pseudophaeobacter sp. 1A16562. The sequence goes on from NZ_JAXGFT010000022.1 coordinate 34,156, forward strand.
TGCGTCTGTGAGTTGATGGAGCGGCTTGATGTAAGCCAAAGCCGCATGTCGCGACACATGAAGGTGCTGCGCGAAGCTGGTCTGGTTATCGACCGGCGAGACGCTCAATGGGTCAGGTATCGTCATAACCCGAATATCCCGGCAGAAATCGCGGCTGTCATCTCTGCGGTCTTGCTGGCGGAAAACTCTCTCGAACAGGAGATGGCATGACCACAGATACCCAAGGACTCCCCGCGAAGCATGCGGCACCGGATTGGCTGTGGTATGCGGCTGTTGTCGGGGCCGCGGTCGTTGGCTGGCTGGTATACGGGCAGTTGATCCCGTTTTCTGAATGGGTCACCAGCCTTTTGCCCGTTGCCCGTGACAGTCACACCGGCGAAGCGATCGCCTTCTTCGTATATGACGTCCCGAAAGTGCTCCTGCTTCTTACCGGCATCGTCTTCGTGACGGGTGTCCTGCGCAGCTGGTTCAGCCCCGAAAAGACGCGTACCATCCTGGCTGGCAAGCGGGAGTTCTTTGGCTATCCGCTGGCCGCCTTTCTTGGTGTTCTGACACCGTTTTGTTCTTGCTCATCCGTGCCCCTTTTCATCGGTTTCGTCTCCGCAGGGGTTCCCTTGGGCGTGACGTTTTCGTTCCTGATTGCCGGTCCGATGGTCGGTCCGGTCGGACTTGGGCTGCTCTATGCTCTGGTGGGATGGAAAATCGCCACGATCTACCTTGTATTCGGTTTCACGATCGCAACCGTCACCGGCTACGTGATGGGAAAAATGCGACTGGAACGCTATCTGCAGGACTGGGTGCGCGACCTGAATGCAGGTCCTGTTGGTGCCCTCCCCGAGGAGACGGTTACTTTCGTCGACAGGTTGAAAACCGGCGCAGAGCAAGTCCGTGAAATTGTCGGCAAAGTCTGGATCTGGGTGCTGATCGGGATCGGAATTGGCGCGCTGATCCACGGGTATGTCCCCGAAGCGATGATGCTGAAAATCATGGGCGGTGAGGCATGGTGGTCAGTGCCGGCGGCGGTCGTCTTGGGCGTGCCGATGTACACCAATGCCGCGGGTGTCATTCCCATCGTCGAGGCACTGCTTGGCAAGGGCGCGGCCCTTGGCACGACGCTTGCTTTCATGATGTCGGTGATCGCCCTGTCGCTGCCCGAAATGATAATTCTCAAACAGGTGCTGACCCTACGTCTGATCGCGATTTTTATCGCCATAGTTGCCGCCGGTATTCTCGCCACTGGCTATCTGTTCAACTTCCTTCTGTAAACGCTCCCATAGATCCGCTCTTGAAAGGACATCCCGTGAAATCTGTCAAAGTCTACGGTCCCGGCTGCAAGCGCTGTGAAACCACAGAGAACATGGTCCGCGACGCAGCAGCGAAACTGGGCGTTGAAATCACCCTCGAAAAGGTGACGGACGCGAAATCCATCGCAATGGCAGGTGTCATGTCGACACCCGGGCTCGCGGTGGACGGCAAGCTTGTCCATGTGGGCGGACTTCCCGACCCGGCCAAGCTGGAGCAATGGCTAACCGCCTGAGCAGCCGGATCTAAGCTTTAGCAGCCAATTTTGCCTGGACACCGCGGACGATGCGCCAAATCAACAGTCGCGAACCGGACGCAAAGCCAGTCGCAACGGGCTGGTGGTTTCCCGCCGTTGCGGAGGCTGGCATGGGGCATCTCGCCAAAGATGTAGTACACGTGACGTCCTCTGTGCAGCTCACTGAGGGCAGCCGTCCGATCAATCTGGCGCCCCGCTCCCAAAGCAGCTTTTATCCTCTCGCAGCGGTGTGGTTGCCGCCCGAACTAAGGTACAGTCTATTGCGTCCCGAAGTCGCTACTTTCCGTTGAGCAATGCGGTCTGGTTTATCGAGATCATTCCTGGCGTCAGATAACTGGGCAATTCTGGTGGCAGTAATACCGAAAGGGTTTGCAACCTTTTGCAGGTACGTTCCCGTGCTTCCAGAAGATGAAATTCCAGTAAGGAGGCCGCGGCGGCTGTATCGTTGCGCGCCAGAGCTTCAAGAACCGCGATGTGTTCTGAAATGAGACGGCTGGTCCCCGGCGACCGACCAAGAAGCAGGCGGAACATTTCATTGATTGCCAAGACCAGGCGCGATTTTTGAAGGGTCTTGAGCAGGTGGTCGTTGCGGCAGCCAGACAGCGCCTGCACATGCAAGGCGTTTTCCATTTCGGAAATGTCCTCTGCGTCCAGATCCCCGTCTTGGCGGTCCAGCTCCCGTGCCCGCGCCAAGGCCCGTTCAATGTAGCTTTTTTCGATATGGGGCGCCGCCTCTGCCAGCGCCACAGGCTCCAGCAGGATGCGCAACTGATAGTGATTGCGCACGTCCAGAGCGGTCAGAACCGGCAACACCCATTTGGAGCGCTCATTCTTCTCTACGATGCCGGAACTGCGGAGTTGCGAGAGCATGTCGCGGACGACCGAGCGGCTGACGGAAAAGCGCTCGGTGAGCTTGCTCTCGTTGATTTGCAGAGGGCCGAAGGGAAGGGCGCGGATCAGCTCATCGCGCAGGACTGGCAGGATCTGATCAGGGTTGGACAGCGCTCTTGGAACGCTGCGGCTTGCTGTTGAATCGAACAGGGCCTGTTCAATCGAATCCCGACGGGGCGGGACAGAAGAATCAGTCCCGACCAGAAAGCCCCGGCCTTCGAAGCGGGTGATCATTTTTACAGAATGGAGCTCGGCAAGCGCCTTTCTGATCGTGGTTCTGCTGGTGCCGAAATGCCGGGCCAATGGCTCTTCGGTCAGGACTTGCCCCGTCTCCAACCGCCCAGCCTCTATGGCATCTTTGATCGCCTGGGAAATCGATATGTATCTGGGAATTATGGACAAATTTTAAACTTCGCTTTTGCGTTCTGTTTCGGATTCCAGCCACTCAACTGACATGCGCCGAGCCCCTAATCCCCAACTGCAACCTATCTTAGGCCGCTGCACTGGGAAACAAAAGGCTTCCCTTTCTTTAAAATGATCTTATGAATACTAAAGATCATTATAACGTGGGAGGACACGAGATGGCGTATTCAGAAGCGGCGGCGCAGCCCCCGAGGGCGGATGAACAATCGCATCTGTTAGAAGCTTCAATTTTGCCGGTCTGGCTCAATCAGCGGACCATTGGTGGACTAGGCTACGTGTGGATCTGGATTGGTATGGCGGTCATTATCGCGACCTTCCAGCTCGGTGCGGGCGGGGTTGCCGGATTGCCGCTGACGACGGTGATCGGAACCATTTTCCTTGCCAATCTTGTGCTAGGGCTGGTGATGGCGCTGACGGCGGATATCGGCACCGAGCATGGCATCAGCTTTGCGGTTTACCTGCGGGCGCCGTTCGGCACCGTCGGCACCCATCTGCCTTCGGTCACCCGCGGCATCGTGGCAGCGGCCTGGTTCGGCATCCAGACCTACCTCGGAGCGCTCGCGCTGAACGGCATCGTGTCCTATCTGGGCGGCTTCGACAGCTGGGTCTTCTGGTATGTCGCCTTTGGTCTGATCCAGATCATCAACACCGCGATGGGCATCCGGGCCGTGCAACTACTCGCCAGTATTGCAGCGCCTGCGATCATCGCGATCTCGATCTGGATGTATTACACCCTCGAAAGCGTCGCTTCGGCGAGCGGCCATAACATCTGGACCTTTGCCGGTGACGCGGAAATGAGCATCGTTGCGCTCTTCGTGGCCAATATGGCGTTCTGGTCGGCACTTGCGGTGGATATCCCCAATATCACCCGTTTTTTGAAGACGAATAGCGGCGAGAAAAGCTTCTTCCGTCGCAACCGCAACATCTTTGCGGCGCAGTTCATCGCCCTGCCGGTGGCGCAGAGCTGGATCGCGCTGATCGGGGCGGTTTCCTTTATCGCGACCGGAGACTGGAACCCGATCAACGTCATTCAGGCGCAGGGCACCGGGGTGACGCTGGTCGTGCTGCTCGCGATGGTCATCCTCGCGCAGTGGTCCACCAACACCAGTGCAAACCTGATCCCGGCTGCGCTAACCTTCGTGAACGCTGGCGCGCCGCGCATCACCTATGCGATGGGCATCGTGATTGCGGGTATCGTCGGCACGCTCACCATGCCCTGGCTGATCCTGAACCACCTGTTCACCTACCTCGGCATGTATGGCGCGATGCTGTCTGCTGTCGGCGGCATCATGGTCTGCGACTATTTCCTGATCCGGGGTCGCCGCCTGAACGTGCCGGACCTCTACCGCGAAGACGGCCAGTTCCGTTACTTTGGCGGCTGGAACCCGGCGGGTCTGATCGCCTGGGCCGTTGGTGGCGGGCTGGCGCTGTATTTCATCCAATACGCTTATGTCGTCGGCTTCCCGGCTGCGATGGCGGTGTATTTCGTCCTGATGAAAGCCTGGGTCCTGCCGCGTCATCAGCAGGCCGAGACCAACGACCCGGACGATGCGAAGTACCTCGCGACTTCGGTGGATCTGAACTGGGTCTACACGGCGGAAAACGGCATGCAGCGGGTCAGAACCGCAGACATCCCGTCGGATGCGATCGCTCGCGAAGACCTCTAAGCCGATCAATCCGGGCGGGGGCATATCGCCCCCGCCCCTGGAGACCATCATGACATTTTTTGAAGAGCATCACTCAGCCGGGACAACGACAGTTCCGGTGACGGAACGAACGGCTGCCGCGCTGCACGCGCTGGAAGGCTGGCAAGAGACAGGCGCCTGCACCGCGATTACCGCAGAACGCGCGATGACGCAGGCCGCACAGGCCGAAGACCGCGCGTCCCGTGGTCAGGCGTTAGGGTCTCTGGACGGGATGAGCGTCCTGTGGAAGGACATTATCGACCAGACGGGCGAGATCACCACCTGCGGTTCGGCGCTGCGCAAATCCGTGCAGCCTGCGACGCAGGACGCGGCCTGTGTATCTCTGATCGAGGCCGCCGGTGGCGTATCGCTGGGCCGGACCGGCCTCTCGGAATTTGCCTTCTCGGGCCTCGGCATCAACCCGCATTTCGGCACCCCGCCCTCTGCCCTGTCGGAGACGGTGCCGCTGCTGCCGGGTGGCTCTTCCTCGGGCTCTGCGGTGCTGGTCGCGGCGGGGCTGGCTGATCTCGGTATCGGCACCGATACCTCGGGCTCCGTCCGGCTGCCTGCGGCGCTGAATGGCATCTTCGGCTTCAAGCCCAGTGCGAGCCGCTATGATCGAACCGGCGTGCACGAGCTGTCCCGGACACTTGATACCGTTGGCACATTCGCGCGGTCCTTTGACGTGCTGCACGCAGCGGATCACATTCTGAACACGAGGCCAGCAACCAGCCCCGGCACGGCAAAGACCGAGATCCTCGATCTGTCAGAGAGCCTCGGGCCGGTCTGGGATCCGGAGGTCACCGCAGCCTATCAGGCGGCGCTGAGCCGTCTGACTGCCGCCGGATGGACCGTGCGCGCCGCACACCTAAAAGTGGTGGACGAGTTGCGCGCCCTGACTGCCGCTGAGGGACCGCTGGTCGCGATCGAGGCCCGGCGGAAATATGCGGACCTGCTGGCCAGCCACGAGGTCAGCAGGATCGACCCGGTGATCCGCACGCGGCTGCAGCAGGCGCCGGTCCTGAGCGACGTGGACTATGCCGGTTACCTGCAGAAACGGGAGCAGTTGATTGCGGCGGCCCGCGCCGAGATCGGCGACAGGCTGCTCGCCTTCCCCACGGTGCCCTCGCTGCGCCACCCGCTGCCGGTCTATCTGAACGACCAGAAGGCGGCGCAGGAGCTGAACGCCAGACTGCTGGGTGCGACGATGATCGGGAGCCTGCTGGACTGGCCCGGCCTCGCGGTGCCGCTGCGCGATGCAGCGGGCCGTGTCGAAGGCTCGATCCTGCTGTCCGCTGCCTCTGGCAATGATGAGGGGCTGCTGGTTCAGGCCGAGCAGCTCCTCCCCGCACTTACCCATCCAATCCTCAACATCTAAGGGAGAATGAAATGACAAAGAAAATTTTTGTCGCTTATGGCGTGGATGTCGATGCCGTTGCCGGCTGGCTCGGGTCCTATGGCGGCGAGGACTCGCCCGATGATATCTCGCGCGGGATGTTCGCGGGCGAAGTCGGCTCGCCGCGCCTGCTGAAACTGTTCGAGAAATACGGCATCAAGACCACCTGGTTCATCCCCGGCCACTCGATGGAAACCTTCCCCGAGGAAATGGCAGCGGTCGCCAAGGCAGGCCACGAGATCGGCATTCACGGCTATTCGCACGAAAACCCCATCGCGATGACCCGCGAGCAGGAGATGGCGATCCTCGATAAGTCGATCGAGCTGGCAACCGCGCTGAGCGGCAAGCGTCCGACCGGCTATGTTGCGCCCTGGTGGGAATTCTCCAATGTCACCAACGAGCTGCTGCTGGAGCGCGGCATCAAATACGACCACTCGCTGATGCACAACGATTTCCACCCCTACCGGGTGCGGGTCGGCGACAGCTGGACCAAGATCGATTACAGCCAGCATCCCGACACCTGGATGAAGCCGCTGGAGCGGGGCGAGGAAACCGACCTGATCGAGATCCCCGCCAACTGGTATCTCGACGATCTGCCGCCGATGATGTTCATCAAGAAAGCGCCGAACAGCCACGGTTTCGTCAATCCGCGCGATATCGAGCAGATGTGGAAGGACCAGTTCGATTACGTCTACCGTGAAAACGACTATGCGGTTTTCACCATGACCATCCACCCCGATGTCTCGGGCCGTCCGCAGGTTCTGATGATGCACGAGCGGCTGATTGAATACATCAACAGCCACGAAGGCGTGCAATGGGCCACCTTCGACGAGATCGCAGACGACTTTAACGCACGCGCACCGCGCAAAGCGTGATCCAGACGGTGGGAGGGGCCACCCCTCCCACCAATAAATCACCAAGCCCGGAGGATATCGGCATGTGCGGATTATGCGGAATTTTTGGCACGGATGACCACTGGAGCGCCGCCGGGTTTGAAACCAGGGCCTCGGCAGATCCGGTGCTGCGGCGGCGGGACCGGACGGCGCGGATCGCAGTGGTCAACCGCATGCTCGCCCGCAAGCGCATCCAGCTCTCGGATTGGCAGGGGCAGAGCTACATCCTGCGCAATCTGACCGGCCGGCAGGCCATTGTCAGCAATGTCACCGAGGTCTGGGCCGCGCTTGAAGCGGAGTTCGGCGGCGGTTTTGACCCGCTGGACCCGGCGAACTTTCCCGCCCCGCTCTCCGAGGCAGGAGCGCAGTCATGACGCGTCGCACAGCGGTTCCCATCACCCTGCTGACCGGCTTTCTGGGCGCTGGTAAAACCACCTGGCTGTCGCGCGCGCTGCAAGATGACACCGCAGGCCGCGTCGCCGTTCTGGTAAACGAGTTCGGGGCGGTCGGCATCGACCACCTGCTGGTGGGCACCATCGCGCCCGATACCGTGCTGCTCGACTCCGGCTGCATCTGCTGCCAGATCCGCGGCGAGCTGAAGGACGCCATCCTGAACCTGATGAGCCAGGCGCAAAACGGCGAGGTGCCGCAATTCGACCGGATTGTCATCGAAACCACCGGCCTGGCGGACCCGTCGCAAATCCTGTCGACGCTGACCTTCGATCCGGTGCTGCACAATCAGGTCATCCTGCAGGACGTGGTGACCGTGGCCGATGCGCTGAACGGTGCCGCGCTGCACGCGAAGCAGCCCGAATGGGTGGCGCAGGTGGCGGCGGCCAGCACGATCCTGCTGTCAAAGACCGACCTCGTACCCGAGGATCGGCTTCTGGACCTTCAGTTGCGGCTGGGGCTGATCAACCCGACAGCACAGCTCCTCGATGCCCGGCAGTGCCCGACCTTTGCGGATATCGGCAGCGATGGCACCAGCGCCCCCGTCCCGGCGCAGGCGCGCGCCCCCTCGCACAGCGACGGCACCGGCGCGCAGACCCTGAGCCTCAGCTTCGACGATCCGCTCGACTGGACCGGGTTTGTCGTCTGGCTCTCTGCGCTTATCCACCGCCACGGCACCAATCTGCTGCGGGTAAAATGCCTGCTCAAAACGCCCGAGGGGATCGTCCTGATTGATGGGGTCGGCCACACGTTGCACCACCCGCGTCACCTTGACAGTGAGATGCCTTCCGATCAAAGCTCGCACCTCGTATTTATCGGCCGTAACCTGGACATGACGTTGTTGCGTGCCTCGTTTGAAGCCTTTTTGAACGTGAAAACATCCTGACAGACATAAAGCAAAATGCCGGAACCACTGACATCGCCGCCGTTGCATACCAACCCACCCGTGCTGCGCGTGTTGGGAACCGGAGTGACGCTGATCGACACCGTCCTCGCCTCGGCAGAGGCTGATCTGGGTATCCGGCTTGAGTTCACCGCCTTGGACGGGATCGAAGCACAACGTCGTGGTGTACTGGCGCCAGACAGTTTCGACATCTACGACCAGTGGTTTCATGACCTTGATCTGGTCTGGCCTGCGCGTTCGCTACGGCCGATCGAGGTCGATCGGATCGACTGCTGGGACGAGATCTGGTCCTGGCCAGTGCTCCAGAGCGACCCCGACAGGACGGCGTCGCGCGGCACGCCGCGAGACCGGTTATTCGTGCAGGAAAGCGGCGAATTGGGGCCGGCAGCCTCAGGCCAGATTTCGATGCTGCCAACGGTATATAACGCCGACAGCTTTGCTATCGTCGGCGACAGCACCGCACCCGAGCCCAGGAGCTGGGGCGATCTTTTGTCCGAGCAATGGCACGGCAGGGTCGCCATTCAGGCGGATGCAGCCATTGGCGTGCCCGATCTGCTGCTGGCCTTGCGCGCACGGGGCGAGTTTCAATGCGATAATCCCGGAAACCTGGCCCTCGGAGAAATCGGAAGTTTCATCCGCCTCGTCAAACAATATCAACTGTCGGGTCATTTCGCCGGGTTCTGGACCGATAGGACGCCTGGCACAGATGGGACCGCCAAACTTTCGACCATGTGGTGGTCGAATTACCTCGCGCAAAAGGCCAAGGGTATCCCCATCCGGATGTGCGCACCGCGCGAAGGCTATCGCGGCTGGTGCGGCGGCATGGCCTTGTCCCGGCATCTCGATCAGCGCACCGAGGACCTTGCCTACGCTTATCTGAACTGGTGGCTGTCCGGCCCCGCAGGCGCGATTATGGCGCGCAATGGTGCCTATATGGCTGCCCCCAGCGCGACGCGCGCGCATCTATCATCGGTTGAGTGGGATTTCTGGTATGGTGGCAAACCTGCCGCTTGCGAAATCCGTGACGCGTTTGGGAATGTCGTCTATCACCCCGGAGAACGCCGCGAGGGCGGTAGTTATGAAACGCGGCAAAGTCAGATCGTGATCTGGAATTCCGTAATGGAAGAGCACAACTTCCTGGTCCGGCTATGGGATCTGATTACCGCTGACGCGCTGATATAGTGGATCTCCCTGTGTCGAAGCGGATTGCCAGAGGCAGCAGTCTTGTGAAGACTTTGGGGCCATACGATACACCGAACTCTTTAAATCCGTCTGATCCTCCTGAACATGTCGAAACCTAGTTTTTGAATTGATCCGGCCCCCCATTTCCATCGCCAGTATCGCCCCCGTCGATCACCCTGGGGGAGTAGAAGCGCGGTAGGCTGCGACAAGTCATACGGTCGTCTCCATGTTTCCTGAAGCGGATAAAGATACCAGTGCCCGTTAAGGTGGTCTCAAACAGCCGAGGGCGTTTTTTATACCTGTGTATTTTTACCCAGGACTTAGCGACATGCCAAATATCAAGCCGCCGTTCACCGCTTTGTCTTTGTTGACCAATCAATCTCTGAAATCCGCAAACAGCTTGGCAGAAGAGAGTGCTTACGACCTTCCCCCTTCTCCGTTGATGGCTTGCGGCTTTGCGGAGCCCTTTGTTGCAGGTCGATTTCCCGATAAATCAAAGCGCGATTGAAGGCTGTCAGCGCGCCATTGTTCGGTCTGGCAGTGACTCATTGGCGGAACACAAAAACGCCGCCTCACAAGAGGCGGCGTTGTGCGTTATTTTTGGTTGCGGGAGCACACAACCGCCGCAACCTACCTACCCTTTCAGCCGCTATTTAATGGGCAGATGGACTTTGTTGATGGCATGGATACTCTCCCCTTCTGTGAGGGCTTCAACAAACATCACATTGGCACATTACGATGCCACCGGGAGGAGGCATCCATGCCATCGACAAAGCCCTCTGGCGGAACAATTTACGGGCATGAAATCACTTTCCTGCGACGCCCCCCGTTGCCGAAGTCCTAAGCCTAAACACCGGTGAATAGGCCCCTCCTGTTTGGTATCTCCGACCTCCGTTCCGTTAAAGATCCACAGGGCAGCATTTTGGCGCCCGCCTCAAAACCTTGTTTTTATAGGCAAATCAACTACTCCACGGAAACGAGAAAACAACAATCCATTAACTCATCAACCGTAAGAGGAATGGGATTGAAATCGACTTAGAAAGAACACGATGAGTGAATTGACACAGCAGACATTTCTCCAAAACAATGCCTCTGATCCTGCGCTTTCGGTAACGGCTGATGGCGGGCGGGTGCTGTTCTTTGTGCAGCCGGATGCGGGTGACAACTACGGGATCTGGGCGCAGCGGTACGATGCAAACGGTGTGGAGACCGGAGCGATCTACCAGATCAACACTGTCGAGACCGACGCGCAAACCCAGCCCGAGGTCACCGTTCTGAACGATGACCGCATTCTGGTTACCTGGGTGTCGGGCATCGCCAATGGCATCGGTGAGGTCAGGGGCCGCATTCTGGATGCCAATGGCAACCTGGTCTTGGGCAGTGAGGATTTCCTGATCACCCCCGCCGACACCACCGCCAATTACGCCAGAGACCAGGAAGTAACAGCTCTGGCAGACGGCGGCTTTGTGGCCGTATGGTCTGAATCTCATGACGATACCAGCCTGCGAGGTATCTACGGCCAGCGTTTCGATAGTACAGGCACCCCAGCGGGGGACGATTTCCGCATCCGCGATCCTCAGTTCAACGGAGAAGGCGAAGCTGAAGTACTGGCCCTGGCGGGCGGCGGTTTTGTCGTTACCTGGAGCGACGGAGCTGGCCTTTGGGGCAGCGACGCAACCGGCGGTATCTTTGGACAGATGTATGACGCCGCAGGGGCGCCTGTTGGCAGCGAATTCCACGTGAACACAACCACGGATGAGGAACAGGAGCAATCGCAGATGCTGGCGCTGGCGGACGGCGGCTTCATGGTGTTTTGGCTGCATGACGACAACCCGCAAGATCTGCGCTTCCAGCGATACGACGCAGATGGCACGACCGTCGGGACCGAGCGCGTGCTGGCCACCGATGTTGCGGTGCGCCACTATCAGGAGGCTGCGGGCGACTGGAAGGTGATTACCCTGGAGGGCGGCGGCCTCGCTGCGCTCTGGCGCACCAGCCTGTCCTCCAATGAGTTCCATGTCCAAAGCTTTGATCTTGACGGCACTGCGATCACCGGTGTCGCGACCATCAACAGCCGACAGGGCAGCTTTGACAATTCCACCCACTATACTGCCGATATCGATCAGCTTCCCGATGGGCAGCTTATCGTAACTTGGGAGTATGAGAACTCTGCTGGGTTCGGTGAGATCTACACGCAGACCATTGATGCGCCCCCCGCTGTGGCGGATCTGGACGGACCGCGGCAGCTGCTGCCGACGACGCTGATTGCCTCTGATCCTGCGCTTTCGGTAACGGCTGATGGCGGGCGGGTGCTGTTCTTTGTGCAGCCGGATGCGGGTGACAACTACGGGATCTGGGCGCAGCGGTACGATGCAAACGGTGTGGAG
>NZ_JAXGFT010000023.1:0-45898 GCF_041008785.1 Pseudophaeobacter sp. 1A16562
CGCTTGAGCAATTTGAGGGCTCCGCGCCCGGCGCGCTTGCCCAATCAGACGACGGAGAATATGAAAACCAGACCCGCAGACTCTCGTTATGAATAAGGGAGCCTCGGGGGGCAGGTCATCTGCAATCACACGTCACCGAATAAGACCGAAAACCAAGGAGCACCCAGATGAAACTGAGCCACGTTCTTGCCGCGACGACTGTCGCGCTCGGCCTCCATTCCACGCCCATTCTGGCGCAGGAGGCCGCCATCGAGGCGATGCAGGAATACATGATGTTCTCGGAGTATGAGTCCGGCATCATATTGCCGCAACAGATTGATCAGACCGTTTTCGAAACGGCGCTTTTCGTCGACACTCGCGACGCAGAGCAGTTCGAGGCCGCCACGATTCCCGGTTCCGTCAATATTGAATGGCGCGAAGTGCTGGACCGGATCGACGAGATCCCTGGGGATCGTATGACAATCCTCTTCTGCAACACAGGAAGCTTGTCCGCCCAGGCGGCATTCGCCCTGCGGGTGGCAGGTCGCACGAATGTCGTCGTCCTGCAATCCGGTTTCAGCGGCTGGGAAAAGGACGCAGCCTTCAAGCCCTGACGTGATGCGTTCGCGATGTGCCCGGGCCACAGTGGTCGCCCGGGCTGCCCGTCGTTAGGACTGTTTCAATCGACGCATTGCTCCAGTGGATCGCCAGTGTTGTCGATTCCACACTGCCATGTTGAATGCCGTTCCCACCCTAATTCGGTCATTCGCCGACCGCGCAGCGAAGGACCGGTTTCCGCCCTCACTTCGGGAAGGGTCTAGTGCTGCGGCTGCACAAGTCATGTCCGCTTCGGGCTGGGACCGGACATCCTAAGTCAAGAGCATGAACGGCGGCTCTGGGCCGGAAACACTGGTTGGCGGGGTTCAGACGCTCCTACGAGCGATGTCCGGTCTTCTGCCTCAAGCGGACATGACCGATCTTAACATCGTGCGGCATGCGGCCCCTCAGTGGAGGTGTTTTTGATTAGCATTCAACAATCGAACTTAGAGATAACCTCCAGCAGCTCCTTTTTGCGTACAGGCTTTGAAAGAAAAGCATTCATGCCTGCCTCAACGCTGGCGTCCCGATCAGTTTGCATGATGTTTGCGGTGAGCGCGATGATCGGACAGGGGGGGAGGTGCTGAGCTTCCTCAAAATCACGTATCTCTCGGCTCGCAGTCAAGCCGTCCATAACTGGCATTGAGAAATCCATCAAAACAAGGTCAATTTCCGCGTGGCTGTGCCCATAGGTGTTCACCGCCGCTTGGCCATCCTCGCAAAAAATGAGGGTGGCGTTCGTTGGTTTCAGCATTTTTTCCAACACCAGCCGGTTCGTGCGATTGTCCTCGGCGACGAGAATCTGTGTCCCTGAGAGATCTACACGTCCCTCAGGCTGTTTCGTTTTGTGTTTTTGCCGGTTGCCAGTCAATGTGTTTTGCAGGCACTGTGCCAGCGCTGTCGCGCGTACGGGTTTCATCAACACCGCGTCAAACCCTAAGCCGGTTACTAGGCCCTGATCACTGGCTTGGTGGCCGGATGAATAAAGGATCATCGGGAAAGTGTCCTGGTCCATACGCGCCTTAAGTCTCCGGAACAGTTCATCTCCGCTCATATTCGGCATATTGTAGTCCAGAATACCGATATCGATTTTTGCCAATGCGCTAGGTTCCATAGCCAGAACTGCCTCTGGACTTGGGTAGCAATGGACGACAACGCCCCACTGTTCCAGTGTCCTCTTCATGACAATTCGGTTGAGCTCGATGTCATCGACAAGGAGAACATTCTTGCCGGACAGCACTTCCAGGCTAATCGGGTGCTCTTTTACCACCGAAGTAGCTTTTTCCAGTGGAAGCCTAACTGCAAAAGTCGATCCAGCGCCAGGCCTGGAGGCAACGGAAATATCGCCACCCATGTTTTCGATCAGAGTCCGAGTAATGGTGAGGCCAAGTCCTGTTCCCTCAAAACGGCGCGCTTTGTGCATTTCGGCCTGTTGAAATGCGTCAAAGATACTGGCGAGCTTTTCCTCAGCGATCCCGATTCCGCTGTCCTTGATTGTGACTACCAGGGGCAATGCTTCTTCCGGCTCGTACGTAACCGACATGACAACCTCACCCTTGGGGGTGAATTTCACAGCATTGCCAGTCAGATTTACAATAATTTGCCGTATCCGCTCAGGATCGCCATAGAACCATTTCGGAAGTTGTTCATCGTAGTCGACAATCACTTCCACTTCGTGACCGCCAATCGGCGGGCCGAGCAAGGCCGCAACGTCAAATATCGTTTCATACAGCGAGAAGGCCTCGTTTTGTAGAACCTGCTCTCCGGCTTCACACTTCGAAAAGTCAAGGATGCTGTTGATGATTGTCAGCAGTGTCTCGGAAGACCCCAGGATCGTCTCAACGCATTCATGTTGTTCGAGCGTCAGTTTGTCGCCCTCCAAAAACTCGGCCATGCCTCTAATGCCATTTATCGGTGTACGAATTTCGTGGCTCATATTGGCCAGGAACTGTGCCTTGGCATTCGCGGCTTCGTTCGTGCGCTCTATCTCAGCTCGTAGCTTGCGCTCACCGATGACTAACAGTACCGCGAAGGCAATCAGAGTGAGTAGGATCCCGCATAGGACTGCCAGCAGTAGTCTTAGTGACCATATAGCATCCTGGCGTATGAGCGTTTCGTCCAGTACCGCCTCTACGGAAAATCCATACAGCGCATCCGTGCCAAGCCTGGTTTCGTTTGGTGAATGGGACCTACTGTCTTGCAGCCTAGGGGATGACACATCTATCAGTGGCTCCCCCCTGTAGCATATCGAGATGTCAGCACCGGTCTTCTTCCGCACCTCTTCCAAAAGGTCAAAGAGATGCGGTATCGAGACTTCGGCCATTGTAAGGCCGATTAACGAGCCGTCCTCGTACAGGCCATGCGCTATACCAAATTGTGCTGAGGTTTCGGCAGCGTCGTTTCCGCGTTTTTCAATCTCGATCAGGATCGGCGGGGTGTCCGGCCCTTCGCCATACATGAAATGCGAGACCGCCTGCTTCAGGTCGTAGTTCCAGTGGGCCTCATCGGTTGTCACCATTAAATCGCCAAATGTCGACCAAACGCTGATTCCCAGATAGTTCCGCTGTTCCGCATTTGTCGCCCATCTGGGGTCGATGTCGTCAGCGACAATGCCTGGTCCGTATATCTCTATGGTTCGCGCGAGTTGTTGCAGCACATCGTCGGTGTGTCGTAGCGAGCTTGCGATTTCATTTGCCAAGACCTCGACTGCAGACCTGACGCGAGCCTTACTTTCCTCCATTGCGCTTTGGACGACCAGCTGGATCACGACGGCGATAACCACAACAAAGGCCAAGACGACCGTGCACGACATTGCGAGAGCGGGCGACAAGAGGCTTTTCAGGCGCTCCCAAGCAGGCGCTGGAGATCTAGAAGTTTGCAGGAACATTATTTCTTCTGTCGGAACTGGAATATCAGTTCAGGTAAATCGGGCACGCCAATAAGCTCTTTCGGAGAACTCGGACCAGCGACCCAAGCTGTGCGCAAAATCGTTGTAGGACGCATGAACCCGTTTTGAAAATGCATCTTCCGCAACGAATTCCTCGATGAGGCCCGGTGCAGCATGCCGCATGGCTCGGACAATATCATTCGGTAAGGGGAGGAATTTCACGCCAAAGTCCCGTGACAACTTGCCAACCGCAGCAGCGTTCTGTGCCGCAAACTCGTTCGGCATGGCTGCGCTTTCAGCCTGGCACGCGTTCATTATGATCGCACGCGTAGCGTCGTCATAGTTGTTCCACTTTTGCAGAGAAACGTTGACTTCGAGAGTATGACCAGGCTCGTGCACACCAGGGTAGTAGCAGTTCTTGGCATGGAGATGCATACCGAATTCTAGGTCAACCCAGGGGCAAATCCATTCCGCAGCATCCAGATCTCCACTGTCAAGCAGCGCTTTTATTTCGCTGGCTGCTGTCAGTTTAGGCACCGCGCCCATGGACCGAAATAACTCACCACCGAGCGATGGGAAGCGGATGACCAATCCCTCTAGGTCGCGTCGTGTACGAAGCGGGGCTCGAAACCAACCGGCCGACTGCACCCCGGTGTTTCCGCCTGCCAGCGGTTTCACTCCAAACCTCTCACCAAGCTCGTCCCACAGCTGCTGTCCGCCCCCATGCTCAAGCCAAGCATTGTGTTCATTTGCCATCATGCCGAATGGGATAGTTGCAAAAAAGGCAAAGGCGGGGGACTTCTTGGTCCAGTAGTAGGAAGTCCCATGCGAAAGATCCGCGGCCCCCGCGGCAAGTGCGTCGAGGGTTTCGAATGCCCCCATTTTTTCACCCGCCCCAAGAACGTCGACAATGATCTGACCGTCGCTCATCGCCGCAATACGCGACGCGAGTCGCTCTGCGGTGTTATGCATCGGCTTCATGTCCCGCGGCCAGGCGGTTACCATCGTCATCCGCCGGACCCCACTTGCAATTGCAGGCGCCGCCATGGCGGGTATGATCCCGCAACTACTCATAATTGCGGTTCTTCGATTGATCTTTTGCATGCCATGTTCTTTTCTTTTGAAAGCTGGTCAACTTGATCTAGCACCAAGGCTTTTCTCAATTCTAAAGATCTGGTCCTTCAAATGGCACGACAACGTTGAGGGTTCCCATTGCCCTGGTTGGTCCGCTTGACATGTGACCCGAAGCCTTCGATCGGTCAAGTTGGACGGCAACTCTGCCGAGTATGAAGCCCTAAGAAACAGCTGCTTGTAAAGATGGCTCCCTGTGCCTCGCCAACGCGGCCTTAGCTCGCTGCGTCAAGGGGGTGCCACATCGCCAAACCGAGGAATTGCTTCCGGGAAGGCAGCCTCAGGATCTCGCAACTGCGCCGGATTGCGCATTGCGTCTGGGAAGTATGTACACTTCCTGCGCCTGGCCGACCTTGGGGATGCTGTCCCAGAACAGAGAAATGCCTAATATTTACCTCCATAGTCGTTTCCCATGGCCGCTGAATGTTCTGCAAATGTCCTGGGGAATATCTGAGCTATGTGTTTGGATTGTTGTAATCTTCTCCTGTCTTGAAAACCGTTGAACATGAAAGCACTATCCGGGTTCGAATTCCTGTCTACTCGGCACTGTTCGGCGACCTAGCGGCAGTTAAGAGGCCGATGCGTGGGGTCCGCTCTCACTGCTGAAGGGCTGCAAAGGGCTCTACAAAACCCAGAACGTGGAATATGAAGGGCAGGAGCCGGGGGATCGCTTGGCGCCTTGTGCCGCTGATGACTTCGGTAGATCACAAAAGGAGGCTTTTGATGAGTGAAGCGCGGATAGAGGTTTCGAGGTTGCCCGATGGTCAGGTGAGTGTTCGCAAGGGGTTCTGGAGTGACGTGTTCGCAGAGGAGCGCCGAGAGCCTTGGGCCGCATGGTATGAAAGCATGCACGCGCAGTATGGATATTCCGGCTATCTGGAAATGGCGCGTGCCTTGCGGGAGCTTGCTCCGGCGAACGCTTGATTTAGGTGAGGCGAACCTAGCAAACTCGGCGAAAACAGTTCCGCACTGCCTGACAGGAAAAACTGGAAACCTTTGAGGGTTTCCACAATCCGCCGAGCAGCCAAGGCCGGTGGGATGTGATCCCAGAGGGGTAAATCGATCGCAGGGGAAGGTGCGCCGAAATATCTAACGGAAGCGCTGGAAATGGCTGCCTTAGACCGGAGCCCCAGCAAGTTTCCGGGGCTGCGGAGACAGCAATGCCGCCAGCCAGCTGCCGACTGGGCGAAGATGGTTTTCGTGGGACACCGGTTCTGTAAGTGATTGTTTTCTATATCCGGGTTTCACTGCTGGCGTGGGACACTGCGGAACTGAATTCTTACAGTAATTTTTGGTTTGTTTCCGTCTCTCATCACCCACCATTCCCCCTTCGTTCGTATGCCAAAATCATCTTTGCGCGGCAGAAAAGTTTTCAGGCCAGTTCTTGCATGGCGATGCGTCTGCGCATAGCGTCGCCATCTCGGAAATCTGCTGGGGAGATCTGGTTCGGGTGAATTCTCACCGGCGGCTGGCCAACCATTGGCCATAGCGAACCAGTGACACAATTGCGGCCTCGCGCGATGTCTTTTCCCTAATCGTCGCGATTGGCTGGGGCGTCAGGCCTGACGCCCCCTAGGTGGATTGTTGTGTTGTTTGCCGCTAGGCGATCAACCCCGTCCGCGATAGGGCGGCACGCCTTGGTCCGGGATCCACACGCTCTCAGGCAGTGGGCCGGTTTGCCAGAAGACATCAATCGGAATGCCGCCACGCGGATACCAGTAGCCGCCGATGCGCAGCCATCTGGGATCAAGAAAATCCACCAGCCGACGTGCGATGGAGATTGTGCAGTCCTCGTGAAAGGCACCATGATTGCGGAAGGAGGTCAGAAACAGCTTCAGCGATTTTGATTCCACCAGCCAGTCGCCGGGCACATAGTCGATCACCAGATGGGCAAAATCCGGCTGTCCGGTCATCGGGCAGAGCGAAGTGAATTCCGGCGCGGTGAAACGCACGTTGTAATCCACATCTGCCTGCGGGTTGGGCACCCGCTCCAGTTCCGCCTCTTCGGGGCTGGTGGGAATAGGGGTTTCTCCGCCCAGCTGTTTGAGATTGCTGTAGATATCGTTTGTCATGGAAAACTCCAATCGGTCAGACGCCGCGCTTGTTGCCCCAGATCAGGACATGCAGTTGCGGCAGGATACGGGGGGCGAACCAGCCATCTGTCATGGCGCGTTCGGTCAGCCATTCCAGCCGGTCTGCAAGATCCTGGGGATCCACAGGGGATTCCGGATCCACATCGGGATTGCCCGGTTGAAGGTAAAGCGGCAGGTCGGGGTGGCGCGCGTGGGCGTCCTTGGCCCAATCATAATCGGCCTCGTCAAAGATGACGATCTTCATCACCATCTGGCGGGCAGTCTGCCCGGCCTTCACGCAGGCGGCAAAGGCTGCCCAGTCGACGCTCTCACCGCTTGAGGGCGGTTTCGGGGACAGCACCAGCGTATCAAGGTCGCCGAACCAGGGCCGCGCCACCGATCCTTGCGTTTCGCAGGCGAACCGGTAGCCCGCCGCCCGGCCGCGCGCGATGAGCGGGGCGAAGTCCTGGATCGCGGGGTTGCCGCCGCTGAGTGAGACGGTCAGGGCCTGCCCGCCTGACAGGCGCAAAACCTCGTCCCAGATCTCCGCGTCACTCATCGGTGTCCAGGTGTGGCGATAGGCACTGTCCACCGCGTGCAGGCTGTCGCACCAGCTGCAGCGATAGTCGCAGCCCCCTGCGCGTACGAATACGGTCGGCTCACCGATCAGGGCGCCTTCGCCCTGGATGGTGGGGCCGAAAATCTCGGCAATTCGTAGGGTCATGGCCGGTATTCAGCCCAGGTTTTTGGCGTCTCACTCACTAGAACCGCGCTGGTTTCAGGCCAGCGGGCGGCGCACCAGTCGTGAAAATGGCGGGCCATGTTTTCAGCCGTCGAGGGCACATCCAGCACATCGTTCAGGTGCCGGTGGTCGAAGGTCTCGTCGATATAGGTCTTGAGCGGTTTGAGATCGTGATAATCGCGCACGAACCCATCCGCGTTCAGCGCCTTGGCAGCCAGTTCCACCACAACGATGTAATTGTGCCCATGCAGGCGCGCGCATTGGTGGTCGTCCGGCAGATGTGAAAGCTGATGCGAGGCGGAGAAATGAAACTCCTTGCGGATGCGGAACATCAGTGCCCTTCCTTTCCGGCAATGGCGGAGAGCCAGTAGTCCGGATCGGCATAGGCTGTCGGATCCGCGACCCCGGCGAGGTGGAAGGCCTCGCGGCGCTCAACACAGGTGCCGCAGCGCCCGCAATGCAGATCGCCGCCCTTGTAGCAGGACCAGGTTTCGGCAAAGGGGGTGCCGTGGCGGGCGCCATCGGCCACGATGTCGGCTTTGCTGCGTTCTACAAAAGGCGTGTAGAGATCGACATCGGCATAGCCGTCTAGCGCGGCCCTCTGCATGGTCTCGAAAGCCCGGGTGAACCCAGGACGGCAATCGGGATAGATGAAGTGATCGCCGCCATGTACGGCGGTGGCGACGGCCTCATCCCCGTTTGCGGCGGCAACACCGAACCCGATGGCGAGCATGATGGCGTTGCGGTTTGGCACGACGGTGATGCGCATCGTTTCTTCGGCATAATGACCGTCGGGGACGTCGATGTCGTCGGTGAGCGCTGATCCGGTCAGCGCGGCGCCGATGGGGCGCATGTCGATCAGGTGGTGGGGGACATTAAGGCGCTGCGCGGCAGCGGCGGCAAAGTCCAGTTCCTTGCGATGGCGCTGGCCATAGTCAAAGGAAACAAGCCGGGTGAGCTGACGCTCCGCGGCGACGATATGCGCAAGCGACACGGAATCGAGTCCGCCTGAGCAGATGACAAGTGTTTTCATGTTGGGCCCTTGTTTTGGTATCCGGGTAGGCTGCGACCGGATTTCGTGGCGCTGCCTATCAACGCGTTGCGGGGGAGGCAAGACACCTATTTGCGATCCGGCGTTCGCCGGTCACTGCCTTACGGCGCTGGCGCAACGCGCGCTGCGTCGCCTTATCAGTCGCGCAGCTTTGTCAGGATCAGCTTGAACGGAATGTCAGGGGCTTCGGGGCTGTGTCCGGTGCCAGCGATCCGGCCGCCTTCGATCTGCTTGCCCGTGATGCACAGGGTGCAACAGTCCGTTTTGAAAATCGGCTGCATTTGTCCCAGATGCGAATGGCGGCAGACCTCTAGGTCAAGGGTCACATCACCGCCGGAGCAGTCGTAACTGCCAACGTAGGACATTATCGAGTCGCCCCCGCGGGCGGTTCCACCCGCGATGGCCAGAACACCGAACCCGTGGTGTTCTGGTGTCATGAATTCGGCCCTGTAAAACCCTTCGATCGCGGTCATCTTGTCTTCTCCCAACCAGCAACGGCTTTGGACCCGGTGGCGAGGTGAAGTTCAAGGCATTTATGATGATCAATTTAGAGCAAATAGTCCCGGATGTCCTACAAAAACCGGGGGTTCCGTGGACGGATTGGGGCAAGTGGTGCCGAATTTTAACGTCGGAACAGACAGTTGGTCTGTCGTAGCGGGGGGATTTCAACTTGTGAGACACCAGCTGCTGTGATGTGCTCTCTGTCGAGCTGCGCGCATTCGTCGCTCGTCGGCACGTGCGCTCGGGGAGGCATGTAGTCCGGGCGGAGCCGCCCGGACCATTAGTTTCAAAGGGCGGCTGAGATCAGCTGTCGGGGCGCACGCGGGCGGCGCTTTTGTCGGCAAAGGCCGCCAGGCGCGCGCGCGCGTCTGGTTGGGTGTTCACCACGCCGGCCACCACGGCTTCGGCATAGGCTGCATCCAGCGCTGACATGTTCTGCATGTGGCTGACGGCCGAACAGATGGCAAAGTTCGACAGGGGCAGGTTTTCGGCAGCGCGGCGGGCCAGTTCCATCGCCTTGTCCAGACTGGAGCCTTCGACGATATATTGCGCAAGGCCCAGATCGCTGGCTTCCTGGCCTTTGTAGACCCGGCCGGTCAGCATCATGTCGATCATGCGGGATTTGCCGACCAGATCGGTGACCCGGATGGTGGCGCCGCCGCCGGTGAACAGGCCGCGCTGGCCTTCAGGCAGGGCGAAATAGGTGGTCTGGTCCATCACCCGGATATGGGCAGAGCTCGCCAGCTCCAGCCCGCCGCCGACAACCGCGCCCTGCAGGGCTGCGATAATCGGAACGCCGCCGTACTCCATCTTGTTGAAAGCTTCGTGCCAGCGCAGGCAGACGTGCATGAAATCGGCCGGACTGCGGTCTTCGTCGTGGTGTTCAATGAGGTCGAGGCCGGCGCAAAAGTGATCGCCAGCCCCGGCCAGCACCACTGCCTTGACCCCGGCACGCGGCGCCAGTGAGAAGAACTCAACCAGTTCTTCGATGGTGTCGATATCCAGCGCGTTGCGTTTGGTCGGCCGGTTGAGTGTCACCACCCAGACGCCATCCTCCTGCGCGTCAATGGCCAGGTTGGTGAATCGGGAGATGTCGATTTCGACGGTCATGGGGATGTCCTTTCGGAAAATGTGGGAAAAGGGCGGCGGCCCCTAGGGCCACCTGCCAGGGATTGGGGGAGGTCAGAGCACCGCGGCCAGCAGGCTGTCCGAGCCCTTGAGGATCCGGTCAGCTTGCGTCCCGGCATCGTTCAGGATGTGATCAGCGTAAAAGCGCGCCGTGGCGATCTTGGCCTGCATGAAGGCCGGGTCCTCGCCTGCCTGCAATGCGGTTTCGGCAGCCATCAGGGAGCGCGCCAGCTGCCAGCCTGCCACCAGATTGCCCGCCAGCATCAGATAGGGCACTCCGGCGCCAAAGGCCGCCTTGGGGTCTTCCTTGCCGGTTGCGGCCATGTGGCGAACCACAGCCTCAAAGGCTTGCCGCGCAACGGACAGCCGCGCGCCGACCGATTTCGCCTCGGCAGAGCCTTGCGCCAGATCCGTCTCGGTCTGCGCGATCATCCCGGCCAGCCGCAGCGCGGTTTCGCCGCCATCGCGCAGTGTCTTGCGGCCCACCAGATCATTGGCCTGGATCGCGGTGGTGCCTTCATAGATCGGCAGGATGCGCGCGTCGCGGTAGTGCTGGGCCGCGCCGGTTTCCTCGATAAAGCCCATGCCGCCGTGCACCTGCACCCCGGTCGAGGCGACCTCGACGCCCATCTCGGTGCAGAAACCTTTGACCAGCGGTGTCAGGAACTCCGAGATTGCGGTGGCTGCAGCGCGCTCTTCGCCGCTGGCGGAATGTTTCGCCAGATCCTGCCAGCCGGCGGTGAAGGCCGCCATCGCCCGGCCGCCTTCGGTCACTGCGCGCATGCGCATCAGCATCCGGCGGACGTCGGGGTGGTTGATGATTGCCACCGCCTCGCGGCTGGAGCCATCGACCGGGCTTGATTGAATGCGTTCGCGGGCGAAACTGACGGCCTGCTGATAGGCGCGTTCGGCAATGGCAACCCCTTGCAAACCAACGGCATAGCGGGCGGAGTTCATCATCTCGAACATGTAGCGCAGCCCGGAGTTTTCTTCGCCGATCAAAAAGCCGGTGGCGCCTTCGAAGTTCAGGACTGCGGTCGGGCTGGCCGTGATGCCCAGCTTGTGTTCGATGCTGGCACAGTTCACGGCGTTGCGCGTGCCCGGGGTGCCGTCGGAATTGACCACATATTTCGGCACCAGAAACAGGCTGATGCCTTTGACGCCTGCGGGGGCATCCGGCGTGCGGGCCAGCACCAGATGAATGGTGTTTTCGGCCATGTCATGCTCACCATAGGTGATGAAGATCTTGGTGCCGGTGATCGCATAGGTGCCGTCGTCCTGCCGTTCGGCGCGGCTGCGCAACAGGGCCAGATCGCTGCCGGCCTGCGGTTCGGTCAGGTTCATGGTGCCGGTCCATTTGCCGGACACCAGATTTTCAAGATAGATCGCCTTGGTTTCCTCTGACCCGGCTGTCAGCAGCGCCTCGACCGCGCCATCGGTCAGCAGGGGGCAAAGGGCAAAGCTCATGTTGGCGGCGTTCAGCATTTCCGTAGCGGCGGCGCCGACGGCGCGGGGGAGGCCCTGACCGCCGAAATCCTCCGGGTGGGGCAGGCTTTGCCAGCCCATTTCGACGAACTTGCCATAGGCCTCGGTAAAGCCATCGGGCAGGATCACCCGGCCATTTTCAAGACGTGCGCCGGACTGGTCGCCGGGCGCGTTGAGCGGGGCAATCTCTTCGGCCGTGAACCGCGCAAGTTCGGTGAGGGCAGCCGCCGCATCCTCGAGTTCCAGCCCGTCATAGGCAGGCAGGCTGGTCACCTCTGACCATCCCGCAAGATGCTGGATATTGAAAATCATGTCTTTGACCGGGGCATCAAATGTCATGGGGCGGCCTTTCTTTAGCGGTTGCCATTCCCGCCAGATAGACATTGGTCTGAGTGTGGTCTATATCCCCTGTGGACGCGAAACTTGCTAAAAGTGACAAATACCATGTCGCCGCTCCCCCCGGAACATGCGCAGGGCGCACTGATCCTGCCGACGGTATCGCGGGCCTTTCTCGAAGATTGGCTGTCGACCTTGCGGGTGCATTGCGCGCCGGGCCAGCTTGCAGGATTCCTTGATCAGATCGGATTGGATGATGCGGCGCAGCCGTTGGGGCGTGTCACCCATGACCAGATCGTGCGGCTTTACCAGTTGGTGGCCAGTGAAACCGGCGATGAAATGATGGGGTTGTGGAGCCGCCCGGTCCGGTCCGGGGCGCTGAAACTGCTCTGTACCTCGGTGCTCGGGGCGTCGTCGCTTTCGGCGGCCTTGTTTCGCTTTAGCTCGTTCTGGAATCTGGTCCTGGATGATTGCCGCGTGCGGCTTGAGACCGGGGAGGACAGGCTGCAGATTGTTCTGGAGCCGCAGGGTGATGGCGGCCAGAACAGGTTCGGGCATATGCTATTGCTGAAGCTTGCCCATGGGATTGCCTCATGGGTGGCGGGGCGAGAATTGCCACTGCGGGAGGTCAGCTTTGCCTTCCAAAAGCCTGAGTTTGCGGAGGATTACCCTATCCTGTTTCCTGCGCCGGTCAGGTTTGGTGAGGTGAGTTCCTCGCTGACCTTCGACGGAACGCTGGACCGGCTGCCAGTGTCGCGCAGCGAGGCAGAGATGCAGGAGTTTTTGATCCGGGCGCCGCGGGACTGGATCTTTACCAGCTTCCGGGAGCATGCGGTGATGTTGCGCGTGCGTGAGCTGCTGCTGCAATCAGAGCGGCTGAGTTGCAATCTGGAAGATGCGGCGCGTGCTCTGAACCTGACGCCCCGCACGCTGATCCGACGTCTTGATGCCGAAAATACTTCGTTTCAGGAGATCAAGGACGGTTTGCGGCGCGATATTGCCATCCGCGATCTGTCACTTGGGGCAAAGAGCATCGAGGCGGTGTCGCAGGATGTGGGCTTTGCCTCTGCCGCGAATTTCCACCGCGCTTTCAAACGCTGGACGGGTACGACCCCCGGCAGCTACCGGAGGTCGGATGTGTAGGAGCCGCTGGCCCCGTCAGGCGACAGCCTGCGAGTGGGGCTGGGCCTCTGGGTTCGGCATTGGTGGCTCAAGCGTGAGGCCGAGGCTTTCGCAGAGCGGCAGGCGCTGGGCTGCAAATGTGTTGGCCCGCACCCGCAGAACCGCAAGGTTTTCCTCGGGTGTTTCCAGAATACGGCCATCGGCATGCAGCCGATAGCCTTGCGGCGCGAGGATCTGCCAGGCCAGCTCTGCCCATTCATTCGGCGTTTGTAGCCCTTCGCTGCGGGCCAGCAGGAACAGCTGTTCAAACCGGTCCATTTCGATGCCGCCGCCAGTCACGGGTGAAGCCAGAAAGCGCAGGGTTTCGCTGTCTTCAGCGCGTTTGCACACGGCGGTATTGAAGGCGCGGCAATGTGCTGCTCGCTCTTGCAGACCTTCCTGCGGCAAGCAGGGGGTGATGTGGCCTGCGCCGATCAGAACGGTCAGGATACGGGTGATTGCCTCCCATGTGTTCTGCCCGAAAGCGCCCTGATCCAGCAGGTTGCGCACGGTTTGCGGACCGTCCTGCAGCGCCGTCAGCACCGGCGCGTACTGCTCTGATTGCAGGGGAACCTCTCCCTGACGCCCCTTGAAGGTCAGTCGCCCACCGCCATAGCGGCGCGACAGCGCCAGCGTGGTTTCAAACCAGGCGCCGATGGCGCCGCGTGCCGTGTGGGGCAGTTCCCCCCGGATAAACAGGTCGGTGCGGAATTGCTCGTTCAGCAAAAGATCCCGCAGGCCCTGACGGCGCACCGGATCGGTTTCCGCGTTCAGAAGGGCCAGCTGCTCGGCGGAAAATGACACGTCGTCCAGATGATCCATCGGATCGGTCGAGGCCATGAAGGACAGTTTGGCCTCGGACATGTCGCTGGCCACATCGGCGAAATGGAACGGGGTCCAGTCCCTGTTGAGATACTCATGCGCCAGATAGTTGGGCGACATGTTCTTGATCTTTTCAATCCATGCGGACAGCGACGGGTTCGAGGAAATATACCCCGCTCCGGCCTGATCCAGTTGTTCCAGGTGCTGGATCGCATCGCCGATCCGCTCGGCCAGCGGGCCACTGCCCTGAGCTGTGCGGTCCACCAGGATGCGGCGCAGGGGCACAGCCGCCGCCCAACCGGGTTGCGTGTTGTAGCTGATGTAGACCATGCCGCCGGATTTCAGCCGCTTCGACAGGAAGTCGAGGATATGCTGCTGGTTCTCCCTGGACACCCAGCTGTAGACCCCGTGCAGGGCGATGACATCAAAGGTCTCGGGCAGGCCCGGCGCATTGGCGAAGTCTTCGAAGGATTGTTCGTGGAAATGCATGTTGTCCAGCTTTGCTTCTTCGGCCAGTGCCCGGGCGCCAACCATATGAGCCGGGTTGAAATCCATCGCGTGGAATTCGATATGCGGGTTGGCCGCTGCCAGCAGATTTGCCGAAACGCCCTGGCCGCAGCCCAGTTCGCAATATGTCAGCTTGGATCGGTTCAGCCCGTGTTTCTTCCCTTGAGAGACGGCGCAGAAGGCGAGGTGGGACGGCGCCAGTTCGCGAAAAAAGTCATGTGTGTAATCAAGATCGGCCACATAGCCGGAAGTCCAGTCGTTCATATTGCGCCTTGTTGGTCCGAGGTTTGTTCGAATGCAGCGTGACGTGCTGGCTCACAAATTTCATAAAACTTGTAATAATAGAGTTAATGTCACTCAGCATTTTCCGGCCTCGCTATTCAGGCCGAATGCGCCGGTTTGGCCGCGTTGTGATAATGGGAGAACACGTGCGCCGCGGCCGCACTTTCGCTGCCGTGACTGCGGTTCTATACTGGCCCTGCTGCGTACCCTGCGGCGCCGGGGAGACAATCATGAAGCTGACCAGATATACCAATTATGCCTTGCGTTCCCTGCAGTTGGCAGCGCTGAAGGCGCCGACATTGGTGCGGGTCGAGGACATGGTGCAGATCCATGGGTTGTCGCGCCCCCACGTGGTCAAAATCGTGCATGAACTGGGCAAGGCGGGCTACCTGCAGACCCAGCGCGGGCGCGGCGGCGGTTTTCGTCTGGGGCGGCCTGCTCACGAAATCGTGGTCGCGGATGTGGTGCGCCTGACCGAGGGGCCGA
The DNA here is from genome assembly GCF_041008785.1 of Pseudophaeobacter sp. 1A16562. NCBI lineage: Bacteria > Pseudomonadati > Pseudomonadota > Alphaproteobacteria > Rhodobacterales > Roseobacteraceae > Pseudophaeobacter > Pseudophaeobacter sp. 1A16562. Next base: position 15,168 of record NZ_JAXGFT010000023.1, read on the forward strand.
TGGAAGTGGTGGAGTGTTTCAACCCCGACAAGAATACCTGCCCGCTGATGGGGGTTTGCAAACTCTCCCGAAAGATTCAGGAGGCTACCCAGGCCTTCATGGCGGTGCTGGAAGAAGTGACCATCGCAGATATCGCTTCGAACAGGGGCGACCTATTGGCACGGATCGCGCCACTGGACCCCCGACCGGAGAGCGCAACGTGACGGCGGAGAGCGAAAGCCGGGATTGGGTCGATCAGTTTCCCGGTCTTTCGCAGCTGGAAACCCCGGCCAGACAGGTGCTGCTACAGCGCAGCACCCTGATCGATGTGCCTGCGGGGACTGTTCTGTTTGGGCCGGGCAAAACGGCCGAGCATATGCTGTTCCTGTTGGAGGGCACCGTTCGGGTTCAGCATTTGTCGGACAGTGGCCGTGAGATCGTCCTCTACCGTGTGGGCGGCGGCGAAAGCTGCGTTCTCACCACCGCCTGCCTGATGGGCTATGCGGAATATTCCGCCGAAGGTATCGCGGAAACCGAGGTGCGGGCCGCCGCTGTGCCACGTCTGGTTTTTGACGATCTGGTGGCGCAGTCACCCTCGTTCCGGAATTTTGTCTTCACCGCCTTTTCGCGGCGGATTACCGATTTGTTTCTGGTGATCGATGAAATCGCCTTCCAGCGGATGGACGTGCGGCTAGCGCAGCGGCTGCTGGAGATTTCCAAAGGCGATGACCGGATCGAGACCACGCACCAGCGGCTCGCCGTCGAACTGGGCACCGCCCGCGAGGTGGTGTCGCGGCAATTGCAGGAATTCCAGCGCCGCGGATGGATTCGGCAGGCGCGGGGAAGCGTCCATATTCAGGATCGCGGGGCTCTGCTGAGCCTGGCGGAAGACGCCGCAAAGGCGTGATGCCTCGGGGTGATGTCTGGCATCTACGGCTTTGGTGACTAAGTCACCGACGGGTGTAGCACCGAAACTTATAAAATGAATGTAGTTTTGTGAGAGGGGGCTGCAGTGTTTGCCGATGTCAGGTCCGGTGATCTGACTTTCGGGAGCTGCACGGGCTGGTTTTGCTGGTCACGCGCCACCAGACGTGAGGAGACACCATGGACTTCAAGACATTGACGAGTGGCCTGTCGGTCAGCCCGCAGATCACTATCGCGGACCTGCCCGCGATCCGCGATGCGGGGTATCGGGCGATCATCTGCAACCGGCCGGACGGGGAGGGGGCGGATCAGCCCACCTTTGACGAAATTCAGGCTGCGGCTGAAAAGCTGGGGCTTGAGGCGCGCTACCTGCCGATCGTGTCGGGCAAGGTCAGCGACGCGGATGCCGCCGGGTTCGGTGCGGCCCTGACGGAGTTGCCGGGGCCGGTGCTGGCCTATTGCCGCTCGGGCACCCGCTCGGCAACCTTGTGGTCGCTGTCGCAGGCCGACCGGCTCAGCGTTGCGGATATCCTCGCCACGACCAATGCGGCTGGCTATGACATGGGTGGGGTTGTGCGACGGATTGCCAATGGCGGCAAAACGCCGACGGACCGGGCGGATGCGCGGTTCGACGTGGTCATCGTCGGCGGCGGCGCGGCCGGGATCTCGGTGGCCTCCAGCCTGAAATCCCGCAAGCCGGATCTTGATATCGCGATCATCGATCCGGCGGATATCCATTATTATCAACCGGGCTGGACCATGGTCGGTGGCGGTATCTTTGACGCGCAAGACACGGTGCGGACCATGGGATCGCTGATCCCCAAGGATGTGCATTGGATCAAGGCGGCGGTCGCGGCCTTTGAGCCTAAGGACGATGCCGTCGTTCTGGATGGCTGCCGGGTGGTGAAATACGACCGGCTGGTCGTCTGTCCGGGGCTGAAACTGGACTGGCACAAGGTCGAAGGACTGGTCGAAACGCTGGGCAAGAACGGCGTCACCTCAAACTACCGCTACGATCTGGCGCCCTACACCTGGGAGCTGGTGCGGGGGCTGAAAAAGGGGCGGGCGATCTTCACCCAGCCGCCGATGCCGATCAAATGCGCCGGGGCGCCGCAAAAGGCAATGTACCTGTCGGGCGATGCCTGGCTGCGAAACGGGGTGCTGAAGGATATCGACATTCATTTCAACAACGCCGGTGGCGTGTTGTTCGGGGTCAAGGACTATGTGCCCGCGCTCGAAGGCTATGTGAAGAAATACGGCGCTCATCTGAACTTCTTCCACAATCTGGTGGCGGTCGATGGCGAGGCACGCAAGGCCTGGTTTGATTTGGCCAAGCCGGACACGCCGGTCGAACGGGTCGAGATGGAGTTCGACATGATGCATGTCTGCCCGCCGCAGACGGCGCCGGATTTCATCCGGGTGTCGCCGCTAGCCGATGCCGCAGGCTGGGTCGATGTGGATCAGTCCACCCTGCGCCACACAAGCTATGACAATATCTGGTCGCTGGGCGATGTGATGAACGCACCAAATGCCAAAACCGCTGCCGCGGCACGTATTCAGGCGCCCATCGTGGCGGAAAACCTGGCGGCGGATATCGAAGGCAAGGCGCCGGTCGCGCAATACAACGGCTATGGCTCCTGTCCGCTGACCGTGGAGCGTGGCAAGATCGTCTTGGCCGAGTTCGGCTATGGCGGCGCCATGCTGCCGAGTTTCCCGAAGTTCCTGCTGGACGGCACCAAGCCTTCGCGCACAGCCTGGCTGCTGAAGGAGAAGATCCTGCCGCCGATCTACTGGAAGGCCATGCTGAAGGGGCGCGAATGGATGGCGAAACCGGAAAAGATCAGCGCGCGCTGAGGAAACCGGCCCATGGCAACCTTGTTCCGGTTGGCGTGGGCACACTTTCGGCAGGGAGGCGATCACGGCTGGTTGAGGCGCGGCCTTTGCGGGGTTGCCGCCCGGATGGCTTCGCGCGTAGCGTGCTGCGAGAGGAGCCGCCGATGATGGATGGGCGGCTGAACCTGCTGATCAAGAAAAGGAAACTGTCATGCCCCTGACTCTGCAACAGATGATGCAAGACGCCAACGCCGCCGTGGAGCGCCTGCCGGTGGAAGAGGCGCAGAAACTGCTGGAGCAAGGCGCCTTGCTGCTGGATATCCGTGATGCGCCGGAACTGTCGGCCAATGGCCGGGTGCGGGGGTCGCACCATATCCCCCGCGGCATGCTGGAATTCCGCGCCGATCCGGCCAGCCCGTTCCACGACGACACCCTGAAGATGGATCGTCCGATCTTGCTGCATTGTGCTAGCGGTGGCCGGGCGGCCCTTGCGGGCAAGCTGCTCAAGGATATGGGCTATGAAACCGTTTACAACACCGGCGGCCTGTCCGATTGGGCAGCAGCGGGTGCCTCGATCGAAGAGCCGGTCGACAAGGGCATGTAATCGCGATCATCCGGGCCGTTCCAGGATCAGGGTGGCCCGGATCATGACACAGCCTGTTCAGGCGTTGAAAAAGGCCCGCGCCGTCTGTTCAAAGGCGCGCGGGTTTTCTGCATGCAGCCAGTGCCCGGCGTCGGGGATCTTGGCGAACCGTGCGTTGGGGAACTTGGCCCGGATCTGCGGCCTGTGCTCCGGCAGCACATAGTCCGAATTGGCGCCGGACAGAAACAGCGCAAGCCCGTCCCAGCTGGCCTCAACCTGCGGAAAGGACATGATGTCGGGCATATGATTGGCCAGCGCATCAAGGTTCAGCAGCCAGCGTTTTCCCTGAATATCAAGCGATTGCGTGAAGAAGCTCTGCAAAGCTGGTTCCACACCCAGTTTAGCTAGCTGTGCATGGGCATCCGAGCGACGCGTCACCTGTTCCAGATCCACCTGCCGCATGGCTTCGATGAACTGGATCTGACTGTGGGTGTAGCTGACCGGGGCAATGTCGGCGACCAGCAGGCGCCGCACCGCCTGCGGGTGCAGCAGCGCCAGCATCATCGAGGCCTTGCCACCCATGGAGTGGCCGATCACATCCATCTGTCCGCCGTGGGCCGCGATCACCTCGGCCAGATCCTCGGCCATATCGGGATAGCTGTGGCTGTCGCTCCAGGGGCTGTTGCCATGGTTGCGCATATCCACTGCGATCACCTGGCGCTCGTCGGACAAGCGTTTGGCAATGACGCCCCAGTTGCGGGCCGAGCCATAAAGCCCGTGGGCGATCAGAAGAGGCGGGCGGTCAGTCGGGGTACCGTGCAGGATCGTGTTCAGCATGGGGGCAGGTGATAAACGCGATGGCGCAGCGGCGCCAGCCCCATTGAGCCAGCTATGTGAACGCGGTAGGTTGCGCCTTGGCAGGCAGGACGCCGCCGGACCGGAGCCCAGAACGATGTCACAGACCGTCCTTGAGGAAATCGAAGAAATCCGCAGCCTGCTGGCCGAGCGTACGCAGGCCTCGGGTGATCTGCCTTCGGCCCTACGCAAGGCGCGCCGCCAGTTGCCGCGGCGGATCTACCGACAGGGGATGAGACTGGCCGAAGCCCTGCCGCTGCTGGAGCATCCGAAGCTGAGCCTGACGCTGGATCAGGCGGCGCTGCATGGAGCCAGCCGCGAGGTTACGGCTCATCTGCGCAGCATCAATCTGGCGGAGCGGCGCAAGGACCGGCTGTTGCAGATGCTGGGCAGCATGGCGTTTTCCTTGCTGGCCGTCGTGGCGCTGCTGATCCTCGTGTTGCGCTGGCGCGGGTTCGTCTAGCGCAGCCAGGGCGCCTTTGCTGCGCCGGTGGGGTCTTTGACACGGGGACGCGAGGCGTGTAGCGCCTTATCGCTCAGCGCCTCGCGGAAAACCAGGGTTACCGTGGCAAAGCTTACGTACAGCAACAGGTACCAGGACCCCATCTTGGCAAGGCTCACCCAATCTGTCGGGGCCTGCCCATGATAAAGCCAGGTCCGCGTGCCCGTGCCGATGTTTTCAGCCAGCCACAGGAAAAAGCTGGATAGAAAAGCCGCAAGCGGCAGCGGCATCCAATAGCGGTTATGACCGATGGTGAACCAGATACGGGTGCGCAGGAAAATGACCACCGTTGCCGCAAAAAGCACGACGCGCATATCAGGCAGGAAGTGATGGGCGAAGAAATTGCCATAGATCGCCACCGCAAGCAGAAGGGGCATCCAGTAGGGCGGATAGGGTGCAAAACGCATGTCGAACAGCCGGATGACCCGCGCCATATAGGCCCCCACCGAGGCATACATGAAACCGGAAAAAACCGGCACCTGATACATCTTGAACAGACCGTCGCCCGGATAGCTCCAACTGCCCATATGGACCTTGAAGATCTCCATTGCGGTGCCGGTCAGGTGAAACAGCAGGATCACGCGAACTTCGCGCCAGCTTTCCATCCCGGTCCACAAAAGCAACGCTTGCAAGGCTAGCGCGTACATCAGCAGCGCGTCATAGCGCGCGAGCACCCAGTCCGGCTGCCAGATGTGATTGCTGAAGAGAATGCCGAACAGGAGCAAGGCTCCGAATATGGCGGCCCAGGCCTGCTTGAGGCCGAACATAACAAATTCTGCCACGGCAAAGGGTAGGCGGGCCCGCATGGCATCGCCAAGTCGGCGTTCAAGGCGGCGGGTGCGGTTGGGACCGGCGGGAAAATTCGCCATGTTACAAGATCTCAAACAAAATAAATGGTTACCAAACTGTGCAGGGCGGAGACGGTCCTGTCAGGCGCCGTACTCCTCCTTGAGAATATCCATTGCCCGATAAACTGACATTCGGCAAGAAAAATGCCCGGGCGATGTCATCGCGCCGGGCACTGGAAGCATAAAGAACCGTTCTGGGATCAGAGGTTCGGGTAGAGCGGGAATCGGGCGCAGAGGGCCGCGACCTTGCCGCGCACGGCCTCTTCCACGGCCTCGTTGCCGTCTTCACCGTTGGCGGCCAGACCATCGATCACCTCGACGATCAGGTCGGCGATGTGGCGGAACTCTTCCTCACCAAAGCCGCGGGTGGTGCCCGCCGGGGTGCCAAGGCGGATGCCCGAGGTCACTGTCGGCTTTTCCGGGTCAAACGGGATGCCGTTCTTGTTGGTGGTGATATGCGCACGGCCGAGGGCCTTGTCCACGATATTGCCGGTCACGCCTTTGGGGCGCAGGTCGACCAGCATGACGTGGGTGTCGGTGCCGCCGGTGACGATGTCCAGGCCGCCCTTGATCAGCTGATCAGCAAGGGCCACCGCATTGGCGCGCACTTGCTTCTGGTAGCTTTTGAACTCGGGACGCAGGGCCTCTCCGAACGCAACAGCCTTGGCTGCGATCACGTGCATCAGCGGGCCGCCCTGGATACCGGGGAAGATGGCCGAGTTCACCTTCTTGGCGATATCGGCATCGTTGGTCAGGATCATGCCGCCGCGCGGACCGCGCAGAGTTTTGTGGGTGGTCGTGGTCACCACATGCGCGTGCGGGAAGGGCGAGGGATGCTCACCTGCGGCCACGAGACCGGCGAAGTGGGCCATATCCACGTGCAGATAGGCACCAACCTTATCTGCGATTGCGCGGAAGCGGGCAAAGTCGATGACTCGCGGGATCGCGGAGCCGCCGGCGATGATCAGCTTGGGCTGGTGCTCCAGTGCCATGGCTTCGACCTGATCATAGTCGATCAGGTTGTCGTCGCGGCGCACGCCATAGTGCACGGCGTTGAACCATTTGCCCGACTGGTTGGGCGCGGCGCCGTGGGTCAGGTGACCGCCCGAGGCGAGATCCATACCAAGGATGGTGTCGCCGGGTTTGATCAGCGCCTGGAAGACGCCCTGGTTGGCCTGGCTGCCCGAGTTCGGTTGGACATTGGCAAAGCCGCAGCCGAACAGTTCCTTGGCGCGTTCGATCGCCAGGTTTTCCGCCACGTCGACATACTGGCAGCCACCGTAGTAGCGGCGCCCCGGGTAGCCTTCGGCGTATTTGTTGGTCAGCACGGATCCCTGTGCTTCCATCACTGCGGCAGAAACGATGTTCTCCGATGCGATCAGCTCGATCTCGTCGCGCTGGCGGCCCAGCTCGTCAGTGATCGAAGAATACAGTTCGGGATCGCGATCGGCGAGGGACTGGGTGAAAAAACCGGGGTCACGGGTGGTCTCGGTCATGCTGGCTCCGTCGGGTTGGAGGTGGGATTGCGCGATTTCCTATCGGAAACACGGCCGATCTAAAAGCCCGTAAAGCGACTATTACCTGCGGCAGAACGGCCACTCTGGTCTTTGTGGGGCAGCTGTGCTTGTTTCGGAACCGAATGCGCACCACCGGAAACAGATTTCCGCGCCCTGCGCCCCCAGTCGTGACCTCAGGGTGGCCCCAATGAGAATAGCTTCATGAGAATCGCCTTTCTGGCCAGCTCCGCCAAGGTGGCGCAAATCGCGCTCAAGGCTTTGGTCGACCGCTATGGAAATGTTCCGCCGCAGGAGGCGGAAGTGATCGTGGCTTTGGGCGGAGACGGCTTCATGCTGCGCACCATGCACGAAACCGTCGATCTGCCCGCGCCGGTCTATGGCATGAACCGGGGCACCGTCGGCTTCCTGATGAACGAATATCACGAAGAGGCGCTGATCGAGCGGCTCCGGGAAGCGGAGCAGGAAATCATCAACCCGCTATCGATGACGGCAATGGACCGGGATGGAAAGATCCACCACGCGCTCGCAATCAACGAGGTGTCGCTGCTCCGGGCCGGGCCACAGGCGGCGCGGCTGAAGATTTCGGTGGATGGGCGACAGCGGCTGGCCGAGCTGGTTTGCGACGGGGCGCTGGTGTCCACGCCGGCCGGCTCTACCGCTTATAACTACTCTGCCCACGGCCCCATTCTGCCAATCGGCGCCGATGTGCTGGCCCTGACGGCGGTGGCAGCCTTTCGCCCGCGGCGTTGGCGCGGAGCGCTGCTGCCCAGTACCGCCAATGTGCGTTTTGACGTGCTGGAGGCCGACAAGCGCCCGGTGATGGCCGAAGCGGATTCAATCTCATTCGAGAATATCGACTGGGTGGAGATCCGGACGGATACAAGCATCCGGCACAAAATCCTGTTTGATCCCGGCCACGGACTGGAAGAGCGGCTGATCTCGGAGCAGTTCACCTGATCCAGAAGACTGAGATGTGAAAAGGGGCGCTGCGGTTTGCAGCGCCCCTTTATAAAGGTGTTCAAGGTTGGGGCAGGCTGTGTCAGCCCTGATCCATCATCTCCCACAGCGGCAGATGCATACGGCCAACGCGAGCCTCGATCGCGGCGCAGGCATCGACCGCCATGTCTTCGCGCCAGCGCGGCGATACGATCTGGACGTTGATCGGCTGCGGGCCTTGCTCCAGCTGCGCCAGCCGGGAGGGAACGCAGCCTGCGGGCAGCCCCATGAAGTTCATCGCATAGGAATAGACCGCGCAGCCCAGCACCTCGTGCACGCCTTCCGCGCCTTCGGTGTCGCGATCCGGTTTGAAGAAGGGCTGCGGCAGGAAGGGGGTCAGCACGAGCGGATAGTCCTGCTGGAAAAGGGACCACTCCCGCGCATAATGGCTGCGTTTTGCCATCATCTGCAGCAGCTCATCGCCCATGAAAGGCGGGAACTCCTGGAAGTAGACCTCGAAGATGTCGCGTACGGTTTGCGATCCGGCGGCATCCACGTCCTTTTTCATCATCGCGTAGACCTCGCCCATCAGGGCGCGATAGCCGTTGCGGCCTGCCTCGAACACATTGGGCGGCTCGACCTCTTCCACCACGTAACCGGCATCGCTCAGCGCATCACGGGCGGTCAGCAGCGCCGCCTCGACCTCGGGGTGTAGATCATAGCCGTGGGTGTTGCGGGTAAAGGCGACCTTGATCGGTCCTTCGGGGGCTTCCCCGCGCCAGGGCAGGGGGACGTGGAAGGGATCGCGCGCATCGGGGGCGATCATGGTCGGCATTGCCAGGTGCAGATCCTCGGCCGAACGGGTGATCAGACCCTGCACCGACATGGATTGCGCCAACATGCCGCGCTCTGCCTTCTGGCTGGGGTTCCAGGCAGGCACACGGCCCAGGCCCGGTTTCACCGTGACCGCGCCGTTGGCCGCAGCCGGAAAGCGCAGAGAGCCGCCGATATCATTGCCATGCCCCAGCGCGCCGATCCCGGCCATTACGGCTGAACCTGCGCCGCCAGAAGAGCCGCCCGGCGAAATATGCCGTCCCCAGGGATTGTAGGTGCGTCCGTGCAGCGGGTTGTCGGTATCGGCACGGAATGAAAACTCCGGCGTATTGGTGCGCCCAATCACGACGGCACCGGCCTTGTGCAGGTTCTCGACCACCGGGGCATCCGCCGGGGCGATGAGATCCTTCAGCGCGGTGACCCCGTTCGAGGTCGCATGACCCGTCTGGTCGACGTTGATCTTGATGGTAACCGGCACCCCGTGCAGCGGGCCGGGCGCAGCGCCTGCAGCGCGTGCCTTATCGAGGGTCCGGGCGCGTTCCAGCGCCTCGGCGCTCAGGTCTTCGACCACCGCATTGAGCGCGGGATTGGCGGCCTGCATGCGGTCGATCGAGGACTGAACCGCAGCCTCGGCGGAAATGTCCCCGGCACGGGTCTGGGTGGTCAATTCGGTGGCGCTGAGACGCCAGATATCGCTTTGTGTCATATGTAATTCTCCTGTCGGCAGGTTAGACGCCGCGCGTCGGGTTGCAAGGGGATATGCGGCAAAACCAGGGATCATTTTGCGACTTGCTGCGGGAACGGGCAGGGCTGTGCGGATGCCGCGCGGATCGCAAGATGGGCGTCCTGACGCGTGGAGTGCTGCGCATTGATTCGAAGGCGTAGTGGCAGTTCTTAGCCAAATTGGCTTTGCAACTTTGCAGATTTCCAGAAATTGCGCCTTAACACGTAAGGCTCCGCCGCGTTTGCATATATTTGCAGGGCGTAACAGGCCGAAATTGCAAATTTCTGCTACACTGTGACGCCACGTTCCTTCGGCGGCTTGCCCGGGCGCATCGCTTGGGCATAACTCTTTTGCATCGAGGAGCGAGGAGGACGCCATGTCGTATCAAGACGTATATGCCAGCTGGAAATCGGATCCTGAGGGGTTCTGGATGGAGGCCGCGAAAGCGATCGACTGGGACCAGGCTCCGAGCCGGGCGCTGAGCGATCTTGGCGGCGGGCTGTATGAATGGTTCGCCGACGGCATGGTCAACACCTGCTACAACGCCGTTGACCGCCACGTGGAAAACGGACGTGGCGAGCAGACGGCGATTATCTATGACAGCCCGATCACCCATACCAAGCGCGAGATTTCATTCGTTGAGCTGCGCAACCGCGTCGCCACGCTGGCCGGTGCGCTGCGGGCCAAGGGCGTTGAAAAGGGTGACCGGGTCATCATCTACATGCCGATGATACCCGAAGCCCTTGAGGCGATGCTGGCCTGCGCCCGTATCGGCGCGGTGCATTCGGTGGTCTTTGGCGGTTTTGCGGCAAACGAACTGGCGGTGCGCATCGACGATGCCACTCCCAAGGCGATCATCGCTGCCTCCTGCGGGTTGGAGCCGGGCCGGGTGGTCCACTACAAGCCGCTCTTGGATGGGGCCATTGATCTGGCCACGCACAAGCCCGACTTCTGCGTGATCTTCCAGCGTGAACAAGAGGTTGCCGAGCTGGTCGAAGGGCGTGATGTCAACTGGCACGGCTTCCAATACGGGGTCGAACCGGTCGATTGCGTGCCGGTCGAGGGCAACCACCCGGCGTATATCCTCTATACCTCCGGGACCACGGGGCAACCCAAGGGCGTGATCCGCCACACCGGCGGGCAGCTGGTGGCGCTGAACTGGTCTATGAAGAACATCTACAACGTAGATCCGGGCGACGTGTTCTGGGCGGCCTCTGATGTGGGCTGGGTCGTCGGGCACAGCTACATCTGCTATGGGCCACTGATCCATGGCAACACCACAATCGTGTTCGAAGGTAAACCTGTGGGCACCCCCGATGCGGGTACTTTCTGGCGGGTGATTTCCGAGCATAACGTCAAGAGCTTCTTCACCGCGCCTACGGCGTTCCGCGCCGTGAAGCGCGAAGACCCCAAGGGCGAATTCGTTGGTAAATACGATCTGTCCTGCTTGAAACAGGTGTATCTCGCGGGCGAACGTGCTGACCCCGACACCATCACCTGGGCGCAGGACCAGCTGAAGGTGCCGGTGGTCGACCACTGGTGGCAGACTGAAACCGGCTGGTCCATCGCTGCGAACCCGCTGGGGATCGAGGAACTGCCGACCAAGCTTGGCTCGCCCGCCGTGCCGATGCCGGGCTATGAGGTGGATATCCTGGATGAGGGCGGCAATCCGATGCCTGCAGGTGAACTTGGCGCCATCGCGGTGAAGCTGCCCTTGCCGCCGGGCACCCTGCCGAACCTCTGGAATGCCGAGGAACGTTTCAAGAAAAGCTATCTCACCACCTTCCCGGGCTACTATGAAACCGGCGATGCAGGCATGAAGGATGAGGATGGTTACCTCTATATCATGGCGCGCACTGATGATGTGATCAACGTGGCCGGCCATCGCCTGTCCACCGGCGGCATGGAGGAGGTTCTGGCCTCGCACCCCGATGTTGCCGAATGCGCGGTGATCGGCGTTAGTGATCAGTTGAAGGGGCAGATGCCGGTTGGCTTTCTTTGCCTGAACGCGGGCACCAACCGCCCGGGCGAAGAGATCGTCTCTGAGGTCGTGAAGCTGGTACGCGAAAAGATCGGCCCGGTTGCGGCATTCAAATTGGCCGTGGTGGTGGACCGCCTGCCCAAGACGCGGTCTGGCAAGATCCTGCGCGGCACCATGGTCAATATCGCAGACGGCACGCCTTACAAGATGCCCGCAACCATCGACGATCCGGCCATCCTGGATGAGATAAAGGACGCCCTGCAAAGCATCGGCTACGCCAAGGGCTGAACCAGTCTGAAGGCTAGAATACCAAACCGTGCCGCATTGCTGCGGCGCGGTTTGTTCGTTGGGGGTCTAAGAAAGCCAGTGCTGGGGGAGGGTTTTGAAACCCCCGTCTCAGGCCGCCGGACGGTGTGTTTGTAGGGGCGTGTCCGGGGTGGCTCGGACAGCCCGGACGGTGCCTTGCCCCGCGTCACCGCCGACCTTGAAAGTAGCGACACGCTGCTGCAGCAGCCGGGCGTTGTGCGACAGGTCCAGACTGACGGCGCTGGTTTCTTCCACCATTGCGGCATTGCGCTGCGTGACCTGATCAAGCTGACCGATGCCAACGTTGATCTCTTGCAAGGCGGCTGCCTGTTCCTTGGCGCCACTGGCGATATGACCGATGCGTTCGGAGATGTCCGATGCGCCGCCAATGATGGTCTGAAGTTCCTGGCCGACCTGTGCCACGACATCCACACCCGAATGCACCTGCGAAGAGCTGCGTTCGATCAGCTTTTTGATTTCCCCTGCAGCGCTGCCCGAGCGCTGGGCCAGGGTTCGAACCTCGGCCGCAACCACCGAAAACCCCCTGCCTGCCTCTCCGGCACGGGCGGCCTCGACGGCGGCATTCAAAGCCAGAAGGTTGGTCTGAAACGAAATGTCGTCAATGAGGGAGACAATGCTTCCGATTTCCTCGGAGGATTGCTTGATTGCCTCCATCGCGTCGACGGCCCGGTCCATGACTTTATTGCTGTCCTTAGCAGTCCGCTGCGCCGTATCTGCGATGCCTTTGACATCCTGCGCCAGATTGGCCGAGGAATTCACCGCTGATGACAGCTCTTCCACTGCGGCGGCGGTTTCTTCCAATGTCGCCGCCTGCGATTCCGTGCGTGACGACAGTTCCCCTGAAGAGCCTTCGATCCCGTCGGCGGCTGCGGAGACGGTCGATGCAACCTGTTTGACCGATAGAACCACTTGCTCCAGTTTTTCGATGGCCGCATTGAAGGTGGTGCCAAGGGTGCTCAGCTCTTTGATGTCTGATACCTCGACCCGGTGCCGCAGATCGCCCTGGCTGATGGCCTCAAGCCCGGTAAGGATGCCATCCATGGCTTCCTGGCGGGCGCTGGCATCGGACACGTCGGTGGCAATCTTGATGACTTTGCGCACCTTGCCTTCAGAGTCGAATACGGGCGCATAGGTTGCCTGTATCCAGACAGGTTCGCCGGATTTCGAAACTCGTTCGAAGCGGTCCGAATAATATTCCCCCGATGCCAATCCCGACCAGAAGGTCGCATAATCCGCCGATTGCGCGTCTTCGGGCTTGACGAACATCGAATGATGATGCCCTTCGATCTCGCTGAGTTCATAGCCCAGGGTTTCGAGGAAATTCTTGTTTGCTTTTAGGATTGTGCCGTCTGTCGCAAACTCGATAACGGCCTGTGTCCTGTCGATGACGTCCAGAACCGCCTGCTGTTCTTCGAACTTTCTTTCCCGCCGAATACGGGGCTTGATAATTTTCAACATCAAATCGTCCTCACATAATAACTCTTGCCTTAGTAATCGGCAGGAAAAAGGGTCTGTCGATACGTGCAAAACGTTGAATTGTTGCAATCAATAAACGATTTGAGGTGCGGGCGTGTTTTTCAAAATTTTCGGTGAAACGGAAGGATGAACAATCTTTTCAGGATCTTCCGAAGTATTTTGCAATCCTTATGGTTGCAGTGGCCGCGGGCGGCTCCATTAACTTTTGCGAATTTTTTACGACTGTTAATTCGCTATGCTGCTTTTGTGTATGCCTGCCGTGCAACAGTCGGCAAAGGTAATCGCCTAAGTTTTCAGCCGTCTGAACGCGTTATCCGGTTTGAGTCGCTGATTTTCTATTTGAGCCATCGGTCGGCGAAATGGAGGCGAGGCGCAATACTTGGAACAAATCCATCGATCTGTTAGCGGTAGCAAGGTGTAGAGTTCAATCTGGTGACAGTATTAAGGGGTGGAAATAATGCGTGCGAAGGTTTCTTGGGGACAGAACGCAGACGAGATGGGGTTTGCCCAACCGCATAACATCTTCAATCTTTTCAACGGAATCGTCGGGAATGATGATTTCCCCATCAAGACATCAACTGACCGCGCCCTGGTCGTTGAGGGGCAGTTGGGGTTTGCGGGCTTTCCGCTGGACCTGCGGATGACGGTCAAGGGTGTCGGTTTCACCTATCAGGGCGATGAGGTTACCGGCGGGGAGATTCGCCACATCAAAGTGGAGCAACTGACCGATGATGGCGGGACCGCCAAGATCTTCAATATGCGCGGCTTGCGGATCGACGTGAACGATCTCACCGATGCGATGGATTTTGAAGACAACGGTGGCTTTGATGGCACCGTTGAAGAGCTGCTCTATGGCAAGGGCTGGGTCTACCGGGGCGTGCCTTCGGTGGATGTCATCGACCCGAATGAGATGTTTTTTGGCAATGGCACCCAATTCAGCATGGATGGGCGGGACAAAATCTTTGGCCGCGCCGGGGACGACACCATCCTTAGCGGTGGAGGGCGTGATTTCGTGAGCGGGGGGAACGGTAACGACTTCATCCGCGGCGGGTTGGGGAAAGACACGCTGAAAGGCGGCCGAGGGGATGATGAAATCTATGGCGACGTCGGCTACTGGGACGGGCGACGCGACAAGATCTTTGGCGGTGGCGGCGACGACTACATTGAGGCCGGCGCTGGCAACGACCGTGTCAACGGTGGCCGCGGAAACGATAAGATGTATGACACTGTCGGGCGCGATACTTTTGTCTTTGGTAAGAGATCCGGTCACGACTGGATCCACGATACTGACAACAACGGTGCCGACCTGATTATCCGCACCGGCAAAGAGATCACGGTCACCTTTATCAATATGGAAGAAGAGTTCAGCTCAGGCCCATGGGCCGGGGAATACTTTGACCGCGGGTTCCTGTTGGAATGGGGGCGCAACAGCCTGCTGCTTGGAACCTATGGCGATATCGAAGATTTCGGCCTGACGGATTATACCATGCTGTGATGGTCAAAGGGCGCAGGGCGAGGAGTATCGCGCCTTGCGCCCGTCAGAATCCGTCAGAATTTGCTTACGAACGGCCCGAGCATAAAGCTGCTGCGGGCAGGTTCTTGTATGTGGGTCCTAAGTGGGGCCGTGCCTAAACCATGTGCCGCGCGCGGGCGCCACGTTCAATGGCGGCGGCATGCAAGCGGTCGATGTTCAGCTCATACCGCATTTCTTCCAAAAGGCGCAGCTCGGATTCCGCCAGCGTGCCATCGGCAGCAGCCACGTCACAGGCCAGCGCATAGGCGGTTTCGAACAGGCGTTCTGGCAGGTTGTCCCGGATCAGGCCGAACAGGGCGTCCAGCCCGTCCTCCTGCTCGAATAGGTCGAAAACGGTCTGCGAGATCGTGTTGATCCGGTCGATGTCATAGTCGGCAAAGACCGGCAACATGTTGACTGCGGATTGGATCTTGACCAGCTCGGCGGTGCGGATGTTCTCGTCCGAGGCCGAAATCGCCACCATCAGCGCCACGAGGCAATCCTGCGGCGTCATCGGATGGGGGGCTTGCTCGCTCATGGGGGCAACCTTTTGTAAAACCACTGTACATCACGGACGATATGCGGGGTTTTCTGCGGGTGCAACCATGCCGGTCCGCAGGTCGGCCCCCCGGGGCGGTGTTTTGCCGCCGACAGGCGGATCCGGCAGGTTTTGTTGCGCGGGGCGACGGGGTTTGGCGCCAGTGTTTATTGACTTATGCCGCACCGGCACAATAGAGGAGGAGGCCGGATGCAAGACGCATACCGGTAAAGCGGATATAGGCCGATTGGCGGCCCCGATGGAGAACAACATGTCTGAACTGCGCGAAACCGCTCTGACGAGCAAAGCCTGGCCGTTTGAAGAAGCACGCCGCATTCTCAAACGTTATGCCAAGGGCGCGCCGGAAAAGGGCTATGTGCTGTTTGAAACCGGCTATGGCCCCTCGGGTCTGCCTCATATCGGCACCTTTGGCGAGGTTGCGCGCACCACGATGATCAAGCGCGCCTTCGAGGTGATCTCCGATATCCCGACCAAGCTGATCTGCTTTTCCGACGATCTGGACGGCATGCGCAAGGTGCCGGGCAATGTCCCGAATGCCGAAAGCCTGCACGACCACCTGCAAAAACCGCTGACCTCGGTGCCCGATCCCTTTGGCACCCACGACAGCTTTGGCCACCACAACAACGCCATGCTGCGCCGGTTCCTGGATACCTTTGGGTTCGAGTATGAATTCTACTCGGCGACCGAATTCTATGGCTCGGGCCAGTTTGACGAGGTCCTGAAGCGCGCCTGCGAACGCTATGACGAGATCATGGAGGTCATGCTGAAATCCCTGCGCGAGGAACGGCGCCAGACCTATTCGATCTTCCTGCCGATCCACCCGGAAACTGGCCGCGTTCTATACGTACCGATGAAAAAGGTGGATGCGGAAAACCACAGCATCACCTTTGACGATGAGGACGGCAAGGAATGGACCCTGCCGGTCACGGGTGGCAACGTGAAACTGCAGTGGAAACCGGATTTCGGCGCGCGCTGGGCGGCGCTGGAAGTTGATTTCGAAATGTACGGCAAGGACCATAGCACCAACACGCCGATCTATGACAAGATCTGCCGGATCCTGGGCTGGCGCGCGCCTGAACATTTTACTTATGAGCTGTTCCTCGACGAGAACGGCCAGAAGATCTCCAAGACATCGGGCAATGGCGTGTCGATCGACGAATGGCTGACCTATGCCTCGTCCGAGAGCCTTGCCTATTTCATGTATCAAAAGCCGAAAACGGCCAAGCGGATGCATTTCGATGTGATCCCCAAGGCGATGGATGAATACCATCAGCAGCTGCGGGCCTACCACGGTCAGGATCTCAAGGGGCAGCTCAACAACCCGGTTTGGCACATCCACGGCGGCGACGTGCCGGAATCCAAAATGGTGGTGCCTTTCTCGATGCTGCTGAACCTGGCCTCTGTGGCGTCGGCACATGACAAGGAAACGCTCTGGGGCTTTATCCGCCGTTATGCACCCGATGCGACGCCGCAGACCCACCCCGATCTGGACGCGGCGGCGGGCTTTGCCGTCAAATACTACGAAGACTTCGTCGAGCCGCAGAAAGTGTTCCGCGCGCCGAGCGACGTCGAACGTGCCGCGCTGGAGGAATTCCGCGGCAAACTGGCATCCTGGGATGGCGAGACCACGGGCGAAGCGCTGCAAGGCATCGTCTTTGAGGTGGGTCGCGAGCATTTCGGCAAGGAAAACATGCGCGACTGGTTCAAGGCGCTTTATGAGGTTCTGCTGGGCGCCAGCCAGGGTCCGCGCTTTGGTGGCTTCGTCGCCCTTTACGGCGTGGAAGAGACCGTGGCCCTGATCGACAAGGCACTGGCTGGCGAGCTGGTCTGAGACCACCGCAAGACAAGGATGAGAAGGGCGCCCAATGCGGCGCCCTTTTTTTGACGGCCCGCAAGCTACGCCCTTGTCATCTAATTTTTGACCTGCCGCATTCCTGGCCTAGCTAACACATCTAGGTATCGTTGGAGGTCGCCAATGTTCAGGTTTGCAAGTTTTGTGTTTTCGCTGGTGCTTCTGGCGCTGCCTGCGGGGGCAGAGGACAGGGACCGGATCACTGGCGTGATCGGGGCCCAGATCGAGGCGTTTCGCGATGATGACGTCACGCGGGCTTTCGGTTTTGCCTCCCCCCGCATCCGCAGCCTGTTTGGCACGCCCGAACGCTTTGGTCAGATGGTCGAGCGTGGCTATCCGATGGTTCTGCGCCCAAACCAGGTCCGCTATCTGGAGCTGCGGGAGGTCGCAGCTAACCTGTGGCAACGGGTGCTGATCACCGATCAGGACGGGCGGCTGCACCTGCTGGATTATCAGGTTGTCGAGGGCGGCACGGACTGGAAGATCAACGCCGTGCAGATCCTGAAAGTGCCACAAGGCAATGCCTGAAAGCATGAGGCCCGGTGCAGGAGGGGCGCGCGCCTGTCTGACGCCGGATTAAACCCGACATTCTAAACCCTTTCCGATCTGCGCTGCTTGCGCGTCGTGGCATAGGAAAGGGTTTCCCATGAACAAGGTGATCACCGATGGGCTGCAACTGGCGCCTTCACCCTTCGAGGAAGGGCTGGATCAGTGGTCCAGCGGCGATGGCACGCCGGGCTCGGATACTTATGACGGGGTGGTGAACGCGGCCTATGTGGCGGCGGATGCGGATTTTGGCGGCTGCCTTGAGCTGCAAAAGCTCGACAGCACACAAAAGCTGCGTTTCATGGGAAAGACACCGATCCTGCCGGGGTGTTACCTGCAGGTCCGCGCCCGCATCAAGGCGATCAGCGGCGCGCTTCCGACGGTGCGGGTGGCGGGCTGGGCCGGGCAGGCCAATAACAGCCACCTGTCCGGGGTGGCCGAAACCGGTACCAGCGCGACGCTGACCACTTATGGGCAGGTGGTGGAAGTCACGGCCATCGTCGGGACCGGCAGTCGCAGTGGGGTGGATATGCCCTGGGGCCTTGCGGCCGATCACGGGCATTTCGGACTGGATCTGATCGGCCCTAATGGCGGCGTGGTGCGGATCGACGATATCGAGATCACCGATATCACCCGCGCCTTTCTGCGTGATATGATCAGCCTTGTGGATGTGACGGATTTTGGCGCCATCGGGGACGGGGTTCAGGACAACACAGCCGCCTTTGAAGCCGCCGATGCTGCTGCCGACGGGCGCCGGGTACTGGTGCCGGAAGGGGCGTTCTTCCTGGGCGAAACGGTGTCGATGGACAATGAGATGGTGTTCGAAGGCACGCTCTCCATGCCGACGGACAAGATGCTGATTCTGCGGCGCAATTTCGATTTTCCTGCCTATGCCGCTGCCTTTGGTGACGAAGAGCTTGCCTTCAAGAAGGCATTTCAGGCGCTGCTCAACAACGTGGATCATGAATCGCTGGATCTGCGGGGGCGCATGATCACCGTGACTAAACCGATCGACATGCAGGCGGCGGTGCCGAACCGCAGCTCTTATGCCACCCGTCGGGTGATCCGCAACGGTCAGTTTTCCGCTGTGGGCGGCGCGGCCTGGGATACCGAAACCGTGAGCTCTCAGGCGACCTACGACAGCAGCGATCCGCGCAAGCTGCGCAACGTGGCCAATATCGCCAATATCGCCATTGGCACATTGGTCGAAGGCAGCGGGGTGGGGCGGGAAATCTACGTGCGGGCCAAGAACACCGGCGCGGGCGAGCTGACGTTGAACGCGCCGCTTTATGACGCGGTGGGCACGCAGAATTTCACTTTCAAGGACTTCAAGTATCTGCTGGATTTCTCAGGCTTCAGCCAGCTCAGCAAGTTTGGCATGACCGAGGTCGAGGTGCAGTGCAATTCCCATTGCAGCGCCCTGCGCCTGCCGTCGGCGGGCACCGTCTTCAGTCTCGATCATTGCTTCATCTCCAGGCCCAAGGATCGCGGGATCACCTCGATCGGGTCGGGCTGTCAGGGCATTCTTGTGGACAATTGCCAGTTCCTGTCCGCCGAAGAGCCGCTTGATGTGCCGGATCGGAGCAGCGTGGCCATCAACGTCAACGCCAATGATGCCAAGCTGCGCAACAACCGTGCCAGCAAATTCCGCCATTTCGCGCTGTTGGCGGGGGCGAATAATACGGTCACCGGCAACCACTTCTTTCAGGGTGACAGTATCGCCAATGGCGTGCGCACCGCCGGGCTGGTGCTGACGAATACCTATTGTTCGACGACCGTGTCCGACAATTACGTCGACAATTGTTTTGTCGAATGGACGAACGAACAGGACCCGACGCCGGATTTCAGTTCGGGCTTTTCCTTCAGCGCCCTGTCGATCACTGACAATGTGTTTCTGTCTGGTGAGGTCGCGCCCTGGTTCAGCTATATTGTGGTCAAACCCTATGGCACCGGGCATTTTCTGAACGGTGTCACGGTGTCCGGCAACAAGTTCCGGTCGATCAACGGCTTTATCGACCGGGCCGAGCGTGTCGATACCAGTTTTTCCGGGCTGGATTTCAGCCGCAGTAAGATGGTCTTTTTCGAAGGCAACACCTTTCACGGGATCAGCTATCCTGCCGCCAGCCCCCTGCGGCTGGAATACACCCAAGGCAGCGCCGCCACGACCTGGACTATCGACACGGACCAGCAGCTGCCGTTCGGAGGGCGTGCCCGCAAGGTGGATGCAATCACCGCGCTGGGGCCGATCACCACGTCGGGTGGCGGCAAACGCTATGCCATGCCCTATGCCGAGGTCGAACAGGGCAGCGGCAAGGACCGCGTGAAGCTGAACTGGCAGGAAGCGGTCAAGGGAGAGGTGCAGGTGATCGTGCGGGTGGACCGCTAGCACGCCGCTCAGGCGGGGGGCGTCAGATCATCTGGGCTCAGCACAAAAGCCTTGCCAAAGCCACCGTTCAGATGTCCCGCCGTCACATCCAGCCGGACAAAGGCGAAGTCTCCAAACCCGATGTAGAGTTTCGCCTTGGGGAGGTCCTGCAGGTAATGCGCGGCCAGACGGGCGTGTTCTTCGCCGGTATTGGGGACGAACTGCGCACGGCCCTGCAGACTGAGCCGGGGATGGGTCAGGGGATCGCCTTTGTCTCCCGGCTCCCCGACGAGAAAGGAACAGGCAGGCGCTTTCTGCAAGGCACGCGTATGGGCGGAGAGGGTCGAGATCAGACTGATCGGCTGCCCCTCTGGTGACAGACCAAAGGCCACCCGCGTGACAAGCGGGGTTCCATCCTCGGTAATGACACCCAGCGCAGCAAAGCGTGCCTTCTCCATCAGTACGCGGGCCAGGCTGCGGGCCTCATCATCGGTGGGTCGGATCGGGTTGGTCATCGCGGTTATCGCCCTGCAAGTGTTTCAGAACCTATGCCACAGGGCGATTTTCAGGCCAAGGCTCCGGTCTACGGCCTTTTTGTGTTCCAGCCCCACAACCAGGTCCTGCCGCTCTGACACCCTGTAACGCAGGCTTGGGATGATGGCATAGGACAGGGGCGCACTGGCGCTGCGGGAGGTTTCAATCTGCAGCATCGGCGAAAAGGCCTTGCCGGTATTGAGGCCGATGGTGGCATCCAGTTTCCAGATCGGATCCGGGGCGTAGGCGCGGTATTCATAGCTGGCATCGAGAGAGATCCAGCCACTGGCACGGGCGGTGGTAAATTCGTGGCCAACAGACAGGGTGGTGCGGGACATGGGGCGCCAGTGGCCATGCTGATGGCTGCCGCCAGCGGCGAATGTCAGTGCAAACCGAGGTCGATCGTGGCCGCGCAGCAGCGGTATGCGGGCAAAGAGCAGGGCGTGGCCCGACTGCCGGTCGTTCTGGTTCAGATCAACGCCGAGGGTCAGCCGCGGCGACCAGCCGTATTCCCCGAAATACCCCAGCTCATGGCGCAGAGTGCCATCCTCGGTCTGCCGCAGGGTGGCGCTGGCGGCAACAAAACCCTGGCCTGTCTGACGCAGCCAGGGCCCAGCCAGCGCGGGCGGCGCCAGAAGCAGGCTGAACAGGCAGGAGAGGATCCAGATCCGCAATTGAAACTCCCTTGGGTTGCTTTGCTGATTTGAAATCTACCTTTTGATGTTTTTGCCGCAAACTCAAGTTGCACGCGGAAAACAGTCTTGTTTGCGGCAAAATCGTCGTAGTGTGGAGGTGTTCAGGGCCAATCACGGGAGGAAACGATGCCGACAATTTCCAAAACGGCCGATATTCAGACGGTCATCACCACTTTTGAAATGACACCGGGAACCTGTCAGGATCTGCTGGATGCGCTGACAGACGCCTATGACAATTTCATTTCCCGGCAGCCAGGGTTCATTGCGGCGGGGCTGCATGTGAATGATGCGCAAACCCGGATCGCAAACTATTCCCAGTGGAAACGGCGCGAGGATTTCATGGCGATGCTGCGCTCGGAGGAAATGCGTGAACGCAACCGCCAGATCAGCGCCCTGTGCCGCAGTTTCGAACCGGTGATGTACGAAGTTGCCGCCACCTTTGACTGAGATCTGCAAATAGACTGATATGGATCAAGGCCTTGGGGGCACGCGCCGGGCATGTTGTCCCCAAGCCCGAATGACTGGAGGACCCAATGTATCACAATATTCTTGTACCGATTTCCTTTGACCCTGACCGCGATGTATCCGCGCCTTTGAAACTGGCGCGCCTCTTGGCGACGCCAGAGGCGAAGATCACCCTGCTGCATGTGGTGGAACAGATCCCGTCCTACGCGATCACCTATATGCCGGCCGATTACATGGCCGAGGCCCGCGCCGCGCTGGAAAGCGAGCTGTCGGCACTGGCGGACACCCTGCCCAATGCCAAAGGTCTGGTCATTGAAGGGCATTCGGGGCGGTCGATCCTCGATTGGGCCGAGCAGAACAACCCCGATCTGATCATCATCGCGTCACACCGTCCGGGCATGCAGGATCTGCTCTTGGGCTCGACCGCAGCGCAGGTGGTGCGGCACGCCGGTTGCGCCGTGCATGTGGTACGCTGAGGTGATCTGGAACGGTAATTCCTGAACTTTCAGAAGTGAGAACGGGGGCGCGTGTATCGTGCCCCCGATCTGTTTTGATCCGATGCCTAACCGGATCGACAGGTCTGATCATCCAGCCAGCCTGGCCAAACGGTGCAAGGCCACGGCGGCCAGTCGCACGGCTGTGCTGCCCGGCTGTACGCCCTTCAACAGAGCGGAGCGGAGCAGCGCCTTGTTGGAATTCAGCGCGTCGGCAATGCGGGCATAATAGACCTGTTTTTCCTCTGGCGCCCGCAGCAGGATGGTTTCGGCTTGCTGGATCGCCTTCCGCGTCTGTTGTTTCATCCTCGGCAGGGCAGAGGGTTTGACTGGAGTGTATACCTCAAACCCACGACGTTTGGGTTTCGTACCTGGATCGCGGTTCTTGGCAATCGCAGCGCTAAGGGTGTTCTCGACAAGGTCCAGCGCCTTCTGCGCTTCGGAATAGGCCGTGTTGCCGCGCAGTTTGTCGCCAGACCGTTTGTAAACCAGCCGGTAGCAATCGTAACGGTAGACCCAATCGACATTCTCGCAGCGGCTGAAGCCCCGCGATAGGGTATTGGCGACGCTTTTGCTTGTTGCTGCGGACAGGCCGACAGAGGACCCGCTGCCTCCGTAACCTGCATCGCCGCCAGCGTGAAGCGCTCCGGCAGAGACCAAAAACAGACCGAGGGTGGCAACGCGAAAAATACTCATAAACAAAACTCCTGTATACCAATGTCAGGCTAACACAGAATGATGATCAGGCAAGGAGGCAAACCGGGACAGGAGGCGTCTTGCAGCCCCCTGCACAGGATCTGAACAGGCTCAGATCACTTCCATTTTCGTTTCACATTGCCGCCGCGTTGTCCTGGCTTGCCCGCCGTGGACCTGCCACGGGTTTTTACAGCTGCCTCGGCAGCCGCATCGACGGCGGACTGGCGGGCCAACGGATCGTCTGAGACCGCCAGATCCACGGCCTCCAGCCGTTTGACCTCGTCCCGCAGGCGGGCGGCTTCTTCGAACTCGAGGTTCTCGGCGGCCTTGCGCATCTGCTCCCGCAGCCCGTTGAGGTGGGCTTCGAGATTGGCTCCATGCATCGGCTTGTCGATATTGGCGGTGACGCGGTTCATGTCCACATCGCCCTGGTAGAGACCCGCCATGACGTCCTCGACGTTCTTCTTGACGGTTTCCGGCGTGATGCCGTGTTCCTCGTTATAGGCGATCTGCTTGGCCCGGCGGCGGTCGGTTTCTCCGATGGCCCGCTCCATCGAGCCGGTGATCCGGTCGGCATACATGATGACACGGCCATCGGCGTTCCGCGCCGCGCGACCGATGGTCTGGATCAGCGAGGTTTCAGAACGCAGGAAGCCTTCCTTATCGGCATCCAGGATGGCCACCAGCCCGCATTCGGGAATATCAAGGCCCTCCCGCAAGAGGTTGATGCCCACCAGAACATCAAAGGCGCCAAGCCGCAGATCGCGCAGGATTTCGATCCGCTCCAGCGTGTCGATGTCGCTGTGCATGTAGCGCACCTTGATACCCTGCTCGTGCAGGTATTCGGTCAGATCCTCGGCCATGCGCTTGGTCAGAACGGTACACAGCGTGCGGAAGCCATCGGCAGAGACCTTGCGGATCTCGTCCAGCAGGTCGTCCACCTGCATGTCGACGGGGCGGATTTCGACCATTGGGTCCAACAGACCCGTGGGTCGGATAACCTGCTCGGCAAAAACGCCGCCAGCCTGTTCCAGTTCCCACGCGGCGGGGGTGGCCGAGACAAAGACCGACTGCGGCCGCATTGCATCCCATTCCTCAAACTTCAGCGGGCGGTTGTCCATGCAGGAAGGCAGCCGGAAGCCGTGTTCGGCCAGGGTGAACTTGCGCCGGTGGTCGCCCTTGTACATGGCGCCGATCTGCGGCACCGAGACGTGGCTTTCGTCAGCAAAGACAATGGCGTTGTCGGGGATGAATTCGAACAGGGTAGGGGGCGGCTCTCCGGGGGCGCGGCCCGTCAGATAGCGCGAGTAGTTCTCGATCCCGTTGCAGTGGCCGGTGGCCTCCAGCATTTCGATGTCGAAATTGGTGCGTTGCTCCAGCCGCTGCGCCTCCAGAAGCTTGCCGTCGCCAACCAGCTGATCCAGCCGCATCCGGAGCTCTTTCTTGATCTCGATAACCGCCTGGTTCAGCGTCGGTTTCGGCGTCACATAGTGGGAGTTCGCATAGACCCGGATCTGTTCGAAACTGCCGGTGCGCTCCCCGGTCAGCGGATCGAACTCGGTGATCGCCTCCAGTTCCTCGCCAAAGAACGACAGTTTCCACGCGCGGTCTTCAAGGTGTGCGGGGAAGACCTCAAGCGTGTCGCCCCGCACCCGAAACGAGCCGCGCTGGAACGCCTGATCGTTGCGCTTGTACTGCTGGGCCACCAGATCGGCCATCACCTGCCGCTGGTCGTACATCTCACCGACCTTCAGATCCTGGGTCATTGCCGAATAGGTCTCGACGCTGCCGATACCGTAGATACAGGAGACCGAGGCGATGATGATCACGTCATCGCGTTCCAGAAGCGCCCGCGTGGCCGAGTGGCGCATCCGGTCGATCTGTTCGTTGATCTGGCTTTCCTTCTCGATATAGGTGTCGCTGCGCGGCACATAGGCCTCGGGCTGGTAGTAGTCGTAGAAGGATACGAAATACTCGACCGAGTTCTCCGGGAAGAAACCCTTGAATTCACCGTAGAGCTGCGCAGCCAGCGTCTTGTTCGGGGCCAGAATGATGGCTGGGCGCTGGGTTTCCTCGATCACCTTGGCCATGGTGAAGGTCTTGCCTGTACCAGTGGCGCCCAAGAGCACCTGATTGCGCTCGCCTTCGTTGACGCCGGCGCTCAGCTCCGCAATTGCGGTGGGCTGATCCCCGGCCGGGCTGAACTCCGTGTTCATCACAAAGCTCTTGCCACCTTCCAGCTTGGGGCGCTGGACGGCCTCGCGTTCGGTCATCATCGGCAGCGATTTGTCGGAATGGGCGTAGGGCATTGGCGCTCCTCAGTCTGGCGGCCATACACTTGATCTCTTTTTGTTCCAGATCAAGGGGGCAGGGGCAAGTCCCGGGCAAGTTCCCGAAAAATTGCACGGCACTGCGACGGAGATTGCGGCCTGCTGCGTTGCAGAAAGAGTGGCGTAAAACGATCCGGGGACAAAACCATGCGGAAGCTTATTTTCTGGAGTCATTTGACGGTCGGCCTGATGGTTGCCCTTGTAGTGCTGATGCTGTCACTGACGGGGCTGTTGCTGACCTATGAGGCGCAGATCACCCGTTGGGCGCAGACACCCGCGGTGTCCGAAGTGGGCACAGAGAGGCTGTCTGCGGATGAGCTGGCAGGCATCGCCGCGATTGAAACAGGGGGGCGGGCGACAGCGCTTCGTTTTGCAAAAGATCCGGATGCCCCCGTTACGGTGCAGGTCGGGCGAAATTCCACACTGTTTCTTGATCCATTCACCGGCGATTTGCTGCCGGAACAGGGTGCGGGAGTCGCTGCATTCTTTTCCACGGTTGAACATCTGCACCGCTGGTTTGCGCTCTCTGGTGATGGGCGTGATCTGGGCAGGGCCGTGACAGGGGCCGCGAACCTTGGCTTTCTGTTCCTTCTGGCCAGCGGCCTCTACCTTTGGTGGCCCCGGGTGTGGAAATGGCGGATGGTCCGCATGAACCTGTGGTTTCGCAAAGGTCTGCCCAGCAGCAAGGCCCGCGATTACAACTGGCATCATGTCTTCGGCTTCTGGGCGCTTGTGCCCCTGCTGGCGATTGCGGTGTCAGGCGTGGTGATTTCTTACCCTTGGGCCAGCGATCTTGTGTTCCGCCTTTATGGCGAAGAACCGGTGCAACTGCGTCGGCGGGCAGGGGCCGGGCAGGGCGCGTCGGACGCCGTGGCTGAGGTGTCAGATCTCGATCTGGCGCTGTTGCAGGCCAGCGCGAATATTCCGGAGTGGCAGCGGATGGAAGTTGCGCTGCCGCTTGCCGAAAAGATCCGCGTCACGGTCGACAGCGGCACCGGCCGCCAGCCGACGAAACAGGTAACGCTGACCATGGATGCCCGGGATGGGGCGGTATTGGACCGCAGTGAATTCTCTGACCGCAGCGCGGGTCAGCAGGCGCGGATATTCCTGCGGTTCCTGCACACCGGAGAGGTTTTTGGCCTCTTGGGGCAGACTTTGGCGGGATTGGCGGCCGCATTTGCCCTGGTGATGACCTATACCGGCGCGGCGCTCAGCTATCGCCGCCTGATCCAACCGCTGTTGCGGCGCAGGCGTAGCAGGCAGACGGGTTAGCATTGTCGCAATACTAAGGGTAAATCGATCTTGCCGCAGCGCGCAGATCATCGCATATAGGCAGCATCGGATGAGTAGGAGACTGCAATGCAAGCGCGTATTTACCGGCCAGCGAGAAACGCCATGACCTCGGGCATGGCCAAGACGCGGAAATGGGTTCTGGAGTTTGCACCCGCAAGCGCCCGCGAGGTTGATCCTCTGATGGGCTGGACCTCCTCTGCCGATACCCAAAGCCAGGTCCGTCTGCGTTTTGACAGCAAGGAAGAGGCGCTGGAATACGCCAAGGATCACGGCATCACCGCCGAGGTGGTCGAACCGAAGACCCGCAAGACCAACATCCGCCCCGGCGGCTATGGCGATAACTTCGCCACCAACCGGCGCGGTCCCTGGACCCACTGAACCTGTAAATCGGGGCAAGGTTGTCGCGGAATCGGGGCAAAGATTTCGCGGAGCACCAGATTTAGATACTGGTGAGCGCGGCGCACAGCATGTTGATGCTTGTCGCGTCGCCGCCGGAATCCCCCCGAACGCGATTTCCTCAGGGCGACCCAACCGGTCGCCCGTTGTATTTCCAGATCTGCCAGAGTGCCCATCATGATCATTACCCACCTCGTCACCCACAATGGCGGTTTCCACGCGGACGAACTTCTTTCCTCGGTCATCCTGACCCGCCTGTTCCCGCAGGCCGAGGTGGTGCGCACCCGGGACGCCGCGTGGATCACCCCCGGTGAGGGCAAGATCATCTATGATGTCGGCCGCGATTATGACGCTGAGGCGGGCATTTTTGACCACCACCAGCGCCCCAATCCCCTGCGTGAGGACGAACAGCCCTACAGTTCCTTCGGTCTGATCTGGAAGCATTACGGCCTTGACTATCTCCGCGCTTTGGAGATCCCCGAGGCCGATCTGGAAGACATCCACGCCAGCTTTGAGCAGAGCTTTGTCCTGCCCATCGATCTGATCGACAACGGCGCGATGAACCCTTCGGTTGCAGGTCCGCTGACGCCTTTGACCCTCTCGGTCCTGTTGGAAAGCCTGAAGCCCGTCTTCGACAACCGCAGCGCGGACGCGGACGATAAAGCCTTCGCAGAGGCGCTGCCGATCGCACGGGCGTTTGTCGAGGCGTCGATCACCAAGAAAGCCGCCAAGCGTCGTGCCGAAGCCATGGTCATCAAGGCGATCCACGATGCTGGCCCCTCGCGCATTCTGGAATTGCCCATGGGCATGCCCTTCCGCTCGGCCATTGAGGCGACTGGCGCGGACCACCTGCTGTTTGTGGTGGCCCCCCGTGACAATGACTGGTCCATCGGCGGTATTCGCATCAGCGGTGACAGCTTTGAACAACGCGCCGATCTGCCCGCCGCATGGGCTGGCCTGACCGACGAGGCATTGGAAGAAGCCAGCAGCGTCAAAGGCGCAAAGTTCTGTCACAACGGACGGTTCATCGCGGTTGCCAGCAGCCGTGAGGCAGCGCTTAAGATGGCCGAACTGGCCGTCGAAGAGGCTAAGCGCACAGGCGCCGCAGCCTGATCTCGCCGCAGCCTGATTTCGTAGGAGGGCACGATGGATTTCCTGCTGAACGGAGACGAACCGGGGCGAACCACAATCCTGCTGGCCCATGGTTCTGGCGCAGCGATGGACACCCCTTGGATGGATACGGTTGCCGAAGGGCTGGATGCCCAAGGCTTCCGCGTCGCCCGCTTCGAGTTCAGCTACATGTCCGCCCGTCGCACTGGCGGCTCTAAGCGCCCACCGGCAAAGGCCGACACCTACGCGCCAGAATTTCTTGCCGCCATTGACGCGCTTGGCTGCGATGGTCCGCTGATCATTGGTGGGAAAAGTATGGGCGGCCGCGTGGCCAGCCTGATCGCTCAGGACCTTTATGACGCGGGGCGGATAAAAGGCATGGTGTGCCTCGGCTTCCCGTTCCATCCGCCGAAGAAGCCCGGCAATCGACGTGGTGAGAACCTTGCCGAGATCACCTGTCCAACCCTCATCTGCCAAGGCACCCGCGATCCATTCGGCACGCGGGAAGAGGTGCAGGAATACGATCTGTCCAATGCCGTGACCCTGCACTGGCTGGAAGACGGCGATCACGACCTTAAGCCGCGTAAACGGGTGACCGGCAAGACGCTTGAGGACCAACTCCTTGAGCTCGCTGAGCAAGTCAAGGTTTGGGCAAATTCCTGCTTCTGATTGGCTTCGTCAATATTCGGCTGGAGAAATACAGGCGCCAAATTCGGCCCAATCCGGCCCTGCGTGTGAGACAGCGCGCATGACCGCTCGAAGCCTTTAACCATGTCGTAAGCTACCTGAAAGCGGGAAGATGGTATTTGACGCAGTCACTACGGTTTCGATGATTGAGGCGTTCCAGACCGCGATCCCCCTTTGCGATCTCCCAAAATATCTCGGCGCAACGAAAGGGCAAATTGAAGTTCTCTCTCGGAGGAATTGTCCTCCCGCTGACCCTAAGGACGGAACGCGGCTCGGTTCAGCACGTCCTCTTTGGTCGATCGCACCTTGATCAGCTACTGGCAAAAATCGCCGGTTTGCCGGCAACACCGGTGTCCGGCGAAGGCGCTTTTGCATCCGATTTTCTATGCTTGCCAGCGTGGGGCCGACCGATTTGGGTACCTGTTTTCGGAAATTTTCAACGGAAACATCCCGGCATTCCGACATCCCCGCAAGCAAGGGATTGAATCAATCCTTGTAGATGTCGGACACTTGGTGTCCGCGAAAAACGCAGCCTGACCTACCCCCGCAGATCTTGAGATGGAGCCCGCTTCGGCGGGCTTTTCTTTTTCTATTTCAGGGTGTTCACGGGATCTTGCCCCTATTTTCGCGGCATCCTTGCTCCGAGGGAGGAAAGGCGTAAAATAAGGCTTTGAAATCATGTTGAATTTTTTGCCACGTGGAAACAACTTTGCCCCGACTTACAGAACCAAAGATGCCCGAAACTGTGATTGTACCGGCCCGTCCTTCGGATCCCGATGCGGCGGTTCTGATCCGGCGCCACCTGGATCAGATGGCCGCGCAATCTCCGGAAGAGAGCTGTCACGCGCTGGACGGCAGTGGTCTTGAAGGTCCGGACGTGCAGTTCTTCCTGCTGCGCCGTGATGGTCAGGCGATCGGTATGGGCGCGCTGAAGCGGCTGGCGGATAACACCCGTGAGCTGAAATCGATGCACACGCTCTCTGAGGCCCGCGGCAGTGGCGCGGGCAGGGCCATTCTGGACCATCTCCTGAAGCTTGCCCGCCAGGACAGCGCCTCTGGCATTTACCTGGAGACCGGCTCTACCCCAGAGTTCCTCCCTGCGCGAAAGCTTTATGAAAGCTACGGATTTTCGGAGTGCCCGCCCTTTGGGGACTACAGTGAAGATCCCTGGTCCGTCTTTATGCATCTGGACCTGCAAGCCGCGCCTTGACCCTTGCATTGCGGGTGTCGTAACTGGTCCTCAGCGGTCCCTTAGCTCAACTGGATAGAGGACAAATAGCACCCTATTATCTACCATGTGCAGTGATGCACCTGAAATTGGTGGAAAATTTTCGGGTAGGCATCCCATCTCGCTACCAAGTTGACAAGGCGGGGGATTTGGCTGATACAGCCGAAAGAAGAGCGGGCCGTTAGCTCAGCTGGATTAGAGCAGGGAACTTCTAATTCTCAGGTCGGGGGTTCGAGTCCTCCACGGCTCGCCAAATTTTCAATCATCGTTTCGATCGAACAGCAATGGCGGCTCAGCTGTACTAATGGACAAAATCCACCGAGTGCATGGATTTTCCAATATCCCAATTTGGGAGGCATGGATAAGGGTTGGCGATTGCAATGTTTTTTCTTTTGCTGCGCATCTCAACATTGACCAGAGGCGAATTATCCTGAAATGCGATGGTCGAAAGCCTGCGTAACTACCCGTCCGCGCCTGCTTCCACGATTTCCAACATTTTCAGTTTTTGGAAACAGTCGCCTTTTCGGGTGACCTGCCCCCCGCAAAATCCCTCACCATGAAGTAGAGTCTGCCCAACCTATGTAGGAGCAGACAAATGCGTAAGAGCCGTTTCACCGAGGCGCAAATCATCGGGATGATCAAAGAGCAG
>NZ_JAXGFT010000024.1:0-42781 GCF_041008785.1 Pseudophaeobacter sp. 1A16562
GCCGTGCGGCCTCCGACACCTCCATGCCGCCATACTTGGACTTCAGCTTGTAAAAGGTCGCCGGGCTCAGGCCGTGCCGACGGCACACCTCCGCCGTCGGCATCCCGGCTTCCTGCTCTTTAATCATCCCGATGATTTGCGCCTCGGTGAAACGGCTCTTACGCATTTGTCTGCTCCTACATAGGTTGGGCAGACTCTACTTCATGGTGAGGGATTTTGCGGGGGGCAGGTCAGACCATATCCTGTTCCTGGTGGGCGTCGTCTTCTTCCTCTACAAAATGAAGGACGTGGCCATCTACGTCAGCCTCTTCGCGCTTGGTCACTCGACCACGATGCTGATGGGGGTATGGTTCGGCTGGGGCGTGAATGCCTATGTCGTGGATGCCATTATCGGCCTGTCCGTCGTCTATAGGAACTCGATAACCTCGGAGCATACCAGCGCTGGTTCGGGGTTCAACCCAATACCAAGGTTGCAACGCTGGTCTTTGGCTTTTTCCACGGTACAGGGCTGGCAACCAAAATCCTTGACTACAACCCGGCAGCCGATCGCCTGATCCTGCCAAGAGATGCAAGACGCTTGATGTGATGATGCGAAACGAAGTCAACCAAGAGCAAGGACACTCCGACGAATGTCGCGGCCCCCAGTGGTCGTTGAGCCGATAGGAACCTCGCTTGCGGAACTCATCAGGGCCAGTGGCAATAGCCACGCAAACAGGCCGGACACACGACTGTACTGACAGACCATCGCAATCGCAAAAATCGCTTGCAATGCAGGAGCCATCCACACAGGACATACGCACCTTGCAAGCCTTTGCGATTAGAATACTTTCTGTGATGTAGTCCGTTCAAGTGGGCGTTGTTGCATTACCCACGCGTGAGATGTGACTTCCACTTTCTCCGTTGTCGTTATGACACGCGTTGGATCTTGGAGGTGACGAGGGCCGAGAAGCGGTTCATGAGGGAAATGCGGATGTGGACTTCGTCGGTCTGGCGGTCGGGGTCTCTGGCGTCGATGCGTTCTCCGAAGGCTTTCAGGCAGCGCATCTTCGCTTCGACCCGACTTCGGGCGTGATAGCCCGTCCAGCGCTTCCTGAAGGCCCGGCCATAGTAGTGGAGGCCCCTCCCCATGCCCAAGCCGGAGCACCCGATGCAGGTGCTCCAGCCGGGGGCGTAATTTACGCATACTCAGACTGCTTGACGCCGATGAGGATCTGCTCCGCGATCTGATCTGCCAGATAGCGGCTGTCTTCTTCGATGCCGAGGAACCGTCCTGACCCCCAGGTGTTAAGCCAGCCAAGACCGATGAAATGCAGCCCTGGTTGCGCAGTCACGCCGCGGTCAAAGACAGGCTTGCCGCGCGCGTCGAACACATCGGCTTCGATCCAGGAATAATCGGGCCGGAACCCGATGGCCCAGAGCACGGAAGAAATTCCCGCCTCCGCCAGATCAATCTCGGTGCGTTCCTCTGCGGGCTCCCAGACTTTTTCGAAGGGCGGTTCGACCGGGGCATCGATGCTTTCCCATTGGATATGGGCGTCGATCTGGTTGCGGATGCCGACGTAGGAGCGGTCCGCGTCATCAAGGTTTTTGGTGAGGTCCGGCAGGAACTTGACCGATGTACCGTCCATGTTCGCAAGGGAGCCATAAAGTTCCACACCGTGATCGACATGGAACTTGCGCAGGTCGATCTCCTTGCCGCCATCGCGTCCGGACATGTAGTGATTGGTCTGGGTCAGCGCCTTGTGCGGGTCCGGGTGCTGGGCAATGGTGACGTTGTAGTGCCCCGCGTCATAAAGCCAGTCGGTGGCATCACGGCCCCGGTACTTGCGGGGGCTGCGCGGCGCCGGGCCGACTGCCAGATGGACGTCGCGGCCCGCACGGGTGAAATCCTCCATTAGCTGCACGCCGGATTGGCCGGTGCCGACGATCAGAACGCCGCCCTCGGGGAACTGCTCGACGTTGCGATAGTCGACCGAGTGCATCTGAAAAATTTCGGGAGACAGGTTCTTGGCATAGGCCGGTTCGATGGGCGTGTCGTATCCGCCAGTGGCGATCACCACCTGCTCGCAGGTCCATGTGCCGACCGAGGTCTCGACGGTAAAGCCATCGTCGCGCGGCACCACCCGGGTGACATCCACGCCTTCGCGCAGGTTCGGCTGGGTCATCTCTGCAAAGGCATCGACATAGGCGGTGATTTCGTCCTTCAGCATGAAACCGTCAGGATCGGTGCCGCCGTACTCCCGGTCATAGTGGAAATCGGGCAGACGGCATTGCCAGTTGGGGGTGACAAGGCAAAAGCTGTCCCAGCGGTTGTTACGCCAGGAGTGGAATTTCTCATGGCGTTCGAAGATGATGCTCTCGATGCCTTTCTGTTTGAGGCAATAGGCTGTCGAAAGCCCGGCTTGACCGCCGCCGACGATGACCACCGGAATATGGGGGATCTGGGTATCTTTCATGGTGCTGTTCCTCATTGCGTGATGTTCAGGCATGTGATGCTGGCGCCGTCCTGTTGCGGAAGGGCGTCTATCTTCGCCTCGATCCGGTCCAGCTGGGCCATGGCAGAGCTGCAGGCGTAGCCGAATTTCCGCTCCACCCGGTTGGAGGCGCGTTGCAGCGCGATGCGGGAGCGGTGCAGGAAGTCTGGGACCGGATAGGTCTGACCGGCTTCAAACAGCTCTGCCACCACGCTGGAGGGGGAATAGAGCTTTTCTTCGCTGCCGTCCGGCCAGCGGACGGTCCAGAATGTTTCAGGCATGGTGGTCTCCAAGATCCAGATAGGGGGTTTGGGCGTGGTCCCAGAACAGCGCGGTCTCTTCCGTGTCGCTCAGGGTGACAGCAGAGCCCGACCTGATGCGACCCATCACGCCTGCGGTTATGTTGCGGCTTTCAAATCGCTGGCACACCTCCTTTGCCTGATCGGCGGGCGCGGTGAGGAGGAAGCCGAAACTCGGGAAGCTGCGCAGCCAGCGCTCCGGCGGCACACCAGCGGGCGGCGTGATTGCGGTCAGGTCGATGTCGAGGCCGACGCCCGAGCATTCCGCCAGCATCAGCGCGGTGCCCACGATGCCGCCCTGGCTGATATCCTTGCCTGCGCGCACCAGCCCGTCTTCGGCGAGTGCAGGCAGTAGCGCCAAGTCCGCGCGCAGCCGGTCGGAGGGGGCCTCTAAAGCGGCGCAGAAATTGTCGAAATTGCGGTAGGCGCCGCGTTGATCTATTGCGGCGATCAGCACATCGCCGGGCATTGCGTCGAAGCTGGTGATCAGGCGCTGCGCCTTTCCGAGCACCGAGGCCGCAAGGCCAAGGGCGGGGGCGGCGAGATTGGTGTGCCCCCCAACCAGCGGCACGCCATAGACAGCTGAGGCGTCGCGCATACCTTCAAGCAGCGGTTTCGCCGCCTCAGCATCCGGGGCCCAGACCTGATCGATCACTGCGGTGGCGCGCCCGCCCATCGCAGCGATGTCCGAAAGGTTCACCATCACCGCGCACCAGCCGGCAAACCACGGATCATCCGCGATAAAGGCGGGGATGAAGCCCTCACCCGCGAAGAGGTCATAGCTGCCGTCGCAGGGCAGGGCGGCGGCATCGTCGCCAGGCCGCCCGGCGGTCTGCGACGTCAGCTCCAGCACCCGCGTGGCATGGGCGATGCCTAGCTTGGAGCGGATGGAGGGATGGCTGCGCAACCGTTCGACAAGCTCTGCGGGCGTCGTCATGACAGATGCTCCCGCACGCGCGGACGGTGATACCAACCAGAGACAGGATCCGGGCAAGGCGGATAATGAACGAGGTCGGCGGCCATCTTCATATGCGGCGTGCCGTGAATGGTGACCTCTTCCAAAGACTGCCAGTGCATCCGGTGAAACAGAGGCACATTCTGCATCTGCACATGGGCCAGGAAACGATCACAGCCCCGCGCATTGGCGCAGCAGACCGCAAGACGGATCAGCTCCGCTCCCAGATGCCCAACCGCGCGGAAATCGCGGTCCACGGCTAGGCGCGAGCCCCACCAGAGCCCCGGTGCCTCTTCGTGAATGCGCACCGTTCCGACCACCTGATCGGCTTCGTGGGCATAGGTAGAGAGCGCCACCAGATGGGTGGCAATCAGGTCGATATCATCCCGGTCGTGATCCGGGAAAATTCCCTGCTCCTTGACGAACACCCGGTGACGCAGTGCGGTTGCGCCCTCGGCCTCGAAGGCCTTTGAGGCGGCGCGGATATAGTAGCCTGGGCATTGAAAATGACGTGGTTCAAGTTCGATCATGCCGGGGCTCCCTTTGCGGGTACCTTTAGCTTTTCATAACTGGATAGTGCCGAGCAGGCACCGCATTTGCCGCAGCCGGCCTTCATCTCGGACGAACGGATCCCGGCCAAGGCGATCATCTGGCCTAGCGGACGCAGGATCGACGCCATGAATTCCGAAGAGGGGCTCGGGTGGCTTTCCAGCGGCGTGCCGGAGATCGGCACGAAGGGCACCACGAAGGGATAGACGCCCATCGCGCAGAGCTTTTCGCCCATATCGAGGATCGCCTCGCGGCTGTCGCCCAGTCCGGCCAGAATATAGGTGGAGACCTGCCCGCGGCCGAAAACCTTCACTGCCGCCTCGAAACTGGAAAAATATTTCTCCAGCGGCACCGATGCCTTGCCCGGCATGATCCGCTGGCGCACCTCGGGCGTCACCGCTTCCAGATGCATGCCCAGCGTGTCGATCCCCGCATCGAACATGCGCTGGTGCCAGGCGTCGTCCTCGGGCGGCTCGCATTGGCCCTGCAGCGGTAGGTCGACGGCGGCCTTGATGGCTTCGGCACTTTCGCACAGCACCTTGGCGCCGCGATCCTTGCCCGCAGGGGTGCCGGTGGTGAGCACCATATGGGTCACGCCATCGAGTTCGACTGCGGCTTTGGCCACCTCGGCCAGTTGGTCCGGCGTCTTGTGCGCGATGGTGCGCCCGGCGGCGAGGCTTTGGCCGATGGAGCAGAACTGACAGGTCTTCTTGCGGCTCTCGTAGCGGATGCAGGTCTGCAGCACGGTGGTCGCGAGCACGTCTTTGGAGTGCAGCGCGGCGATGTGGCTGTAGGGGATGCCGTCCGCCGTCTTCAGCTGGTAGAATTTCGCTGCCGTGGGAAAGCGCACCTCGGCAATGGCAACCCCGTCACGGGTGACGCGGGCTGCGCCGGTCGGGTCGGGGGCGTCCACAATATAGGGGCTGTCGAAGCTCGGTGCGGTATGCACCGGGATCATCACCGTGCGCTCACCAATGGTGATCGCCTTGTGATCCGACGGTCCGGCACCGCCGCGGCGGCTTTCCTGTCCGGCCCGGGGATCGACCAGACGCATGCCGTGGGTCTGCAATTCGGTGATGAGTTCGGCGTGATCAAGCATCCTCACATTCCTCCTGCGGGTCCGGGGTGTGTTCGCTTACGTGTTCGGTAACGTGGCGTGTTGGTGTGACTTGGGCATTGTGATTGAGGGACAGCAGCTCGGGGCGGGCGTAATGGCCAACGCTGTCCATCATCCGCTTGCGCTTGGCGATGAGCTTCATGTCGAGATCGGCAATCAGGATGCCTTCACCAGAGGTCAGAGGTTCGGCCAGATGGCGGCCTTCGGGCGAGATGATGCAGGTCATGCAGCCGCTGTGCATGGCCTTTTGCAACGCCGGATCCGGGTGAATCTGGCTGATCTGTTCTTCACTGAGCCAGCCGGTGGAATTGACCACGAAGCAACCGGATTCGAGCGCGTGATGGCGCATAGTGACTTCAATCTGATCGCGGAAGATGTCGCCGACGAGAGAGCCGGGGTAGTGACCGGCGTGGATTTCTTCGTGCTGGGTCATCAGCGCGTAGCGGGCGAGCGGGTTGTAATGCTCCCAGCAGGCGAGGGCGCCAACGCGGCCCACCTTGGTGTCGACCACCTTGAGCCCGGCGCCATCGCCCTGACCCCAGACCATGCGCTCGTGATAGGTGGGGGTGATCTTGCGGCGCTTCAGCGCCAGCGTGCCGTCGGCGTCGAAGATCAGCTGCGTGTTATAGAGCGAGCCGTGATCCCGTTCGTTCACGCCCAGCACGATGACAATGCCGCGCTTGCGGGCGATATCGGCAATGATTTCGGTCTCCCGCGAGGGCACGACGACCGCTTCCTGCATCAGGTCCAGGTGAGGGGAACCCTGCTGGACCGGTGGCAGCACAAAGCTGAAATAGGGGTAATAGGGCACGAATGTTTCGGGAAAGACGATGAACTGCGCGCCCTTGTCGGCGGCGTCGGCAATTGCGTTGAGCACGCGTTCTATGGTGCCTGCGCGACCGGACAGGTCCGGTGCGATTTGGACGGCGGCGGCGCGGATGGTGTCGGTTCGCATGGCTGTGCCTCTGGTTTCGGGAGGAGCCGAGCCGCCGGAATAGACGGCTCGGGGCCGGGGACCGAACAAGGCCCCCGTGGTGTCGTGGATTAAACCGTCCAGGTGTCGAGGATGACCGCGTCGGCGTTCTTGTGCAGCAGGATGCAGTCGAGCACGTCCTGCGGAGCGATCGGGGTGATGCCGGGCAGCAGCGAGGGTTCGCCGTGGCCGTAGAGCGCTTGCAGCGCAAACCGGCAGGCATAGACCTTGCCGCCTTCGCTCATGAACTTCTTCATGTTCGCGGCATAGTTCTGATGGCCCGGGAAGGCCTCGTCACCCAGAGTCGGGAAACCGCGCTGAATCCCCAGGGTCACGCCGGGACCGTAAAGCAGGATCGAGGTCTCGTAGCCTTTGCGGTTCAAGCGGATGGCATTGAGAATGTTGACCAGGCCGATGGAGCCTTCGAAGGCGACGGTGTGGAAGGTGACAAGGGCCTTCTCGCCTTCTTTTGCTTTGACGTCTTCAAAGACTTTTTCTTCGTAGTTGACGAAGAAATCTCCGTCCTTGTGCGCTTCCTTGGTGACTTCAGGCATTGTGGCCTCCTTGTTGATGGTGTCTACAGGGATGGCGCGGCCAAATTGATTGCATCAATAAGCAGTGTAATCTGCATACAATAAAAGACGCAAAGCGGGTACATCTTCAGGCATTATGCTGGAATTTTGAGCAATTACGCTCCAGGAATCCACGAATTTGACCGAAATACGGTTCAAACGCAGCGCGGGAGTTGCGCTCATCCGGTCAATGATTCCATGAAGGCATACAATTGTCCCATCAATTTTACAGGGGCATCGCATATGACCTCATACCCCTAAGGGCAGGACACAGATGATCGACTGGATTCCCGACGCGCTCGAAAGCGGCAAACCCCGTTACCAGGCCATTGCAGACGCGATCGCAGAGGACATCCGGAGCGGGCGGCTGGGGGATGGCAAGCGGCTGCCGCCGCAGCGACGGCTGGCGGCGGCGCTGGGGATCGACTTTACCACGGTGTCGCGCGCTTATGCCGAGGCCCAGGCGCGTGGACTGGTGGAAAGCCATGTTGGACGCGGTACCTTCGTCAAAAACCATGTGATCACAGACCGCCCCGATCCGTCGCGCGCCGGAGAGGCGGATCTGCTGATGAACATGCCGCCCGAACCCGACGATCCCGGCCTGCGCCGCCGGATGCAGGAGGGGCTGGGATATGTATCGGCCAATCTTATTGATCTGCTGCGCTATCAAAGCGCGACCGGGTCGGAGCGCGATCGGGTGGCCGCCTCAAGCTGGCTCAGCATGCGGGGCATGGTGCCAGCGCTGGAACGCGTTGCGGTCACTCCCGGCGCCCATGCAACAATGGCTGCTATTCTGTCGATCAATACCCAGCCCGGGGATACGGTGCTTTGCGAGGCCATTACATATCCGGGTTTCCGCAGCGTGGCCGGGCGGTTCGGGTTGCGTCTGGTCGGGATCGAGATGGATGAGGACGGCATTCTGCCGGATGCGCTGGATGCGGCCATCCGCGAACACGGGCCCAAAATGCTGTACCTCAACCCGACGCTTCAGAACCCCACTACGCTGACCATGCCTGAAGCCCGGCGCCTGGATGTGGCCGCGGTCTTGCAGCGGCACCAGCTTATGTTGATCGAAGATGATGCCTACGGCTTTATCCCGGCCAAAGGGCCTGCGCCCATCGCACTGTCGGCACCGGAGCTGACCTGGCATATCGGGGGGCTTGCGAAATGCATCGGGGCAGGTTTGCGCCTGGCATTTACGATCGCGCCGACGCCGCGCTGTGCCTATCATTTGGCGCAGGCGATCCGGGCGCTGTCGGTGATGCCCTCACCTCTGTCTATGGCCCTGGTTACCCAGTGGATCGAGGACGGTACCGCAGATGGCATTCGCCGCTTTATCCGGTACGAAAGCGCTGCGCGGCAGG
The DNA here is from genome assembly GCF_041008785.1 of Pseudophaeobacter sp. 1A16562. NCBI lineage: Bacteria > Pseudomonadati > Pseudomonadota > Alphaproteobacteria > Rhodobacterales > Roseobacteraceae > Pseudophaeobacter > Pseudophaeobacter sp. 1A16562. The sequence continues at coordinate 8,304 of NZ_JAXGFT010000024.1, forward strand.
CGATTGCGGCCGAGGTTCTGACAAGTGTCCAATATTGCAGTGCCGACAATGCCTTCAATCTGTGGCTTGAACTGCCTGAGGGCCTGAACCGCGCCGAAGTGGTCGCTCGAATGGCCCGGCGCCAGATCGGGGTGATGCCCTCGGATGCCTTTACCGTTTTGGGCAGTCCGGGCGAACAGCTGCGTGTTTCCCTTGGTGGGCCTGCGTCGCGTGAAAACCTGCGGGAGAACCTGCACTTTCTGGCAAATGCTCTCTCTCCCAATAGCTTTATGGGATGAGCAGGGCGCCCATCAGGAATAATCAGCCCGTTCGTGTTGTTGCTGGCGCGACTGGGGCGTCGAACTCTGGCTGTCGGCGGGCGTTGTTGCATTACCCACGCGTGAGAGGTGACTTCCCCTTACTCCGTTGTCGTTATGACACGCGTTGGACCTCGGCGGTGCCGAGGGCCGAGAAGCGGTTCATAAGGGCAATGCGGATGTGGACTTTGGCGGTCTGGCAGTCGGGGTCTCTGGCGTCGATGCGTTCTCCGAAGGCTTTCAGGCAGCGCATCTTCGCTTCGACCCGACTTCGGGCTTGATAGCCCGTCCAGCGCTTCCAGAAGGCCCGGCCATAGTATCGGATGGCGCGCAGGGTTTCGTTGCGGACGCATGCTGCCGGGCAGTCTTCCTTCCACAATCGACCATTCTTGCGGATCGGAATGATCGGCACCGCGCCGCGCGCGAGGATCGCGCTGTGGCACCGGCGCGTGTCTGAGCTCCCCCCGAAATTCGGACACTGACATAAGCTACGACTTGCAGTCTGCAGATCTTCGACGAGAAAGAGATCAGAGATGTCGAAACGGAAACAGCACGCACCCAAGTTCAAGGCGAAGGTCGCGCTGAACAAGGCCATCCACAAGTTCGGCCCGCTCGAGATAATGAATACCGATCAAGGATCTCAGTTTACCTCCTTTGCTTGGACGGACCGGCTTCGCCGATGCGGCGTGCGGATCTCAATGGGCGGAAAGGGGGGGCCTCCCCTCTCGGGACATTGCTGCGCAATGCCCTGCCGGGCAGCGGACCAACATCTTCATCGAGAGATTATGGCGGACACTGGAATACGAATGCGTCTACCTGCACGCTTGGGAGACCGGTTCGGAAACGAAAGCGGCCATCCGGAAATAGATGACCTTCTACAACCACCAGCGCTCTCATTCAGCCCTTGGCGGCAAGCCTCCGGCGCTGGTCTACTGGCAGAGAAATGACATCTACCAACCCGATCAGCAGGTGCAACGGGTAGCTTAAATTACGCCAGATCATGTCCAAGAGATGGGGAGTAGCTCAGCTGCCCGTCAACGCATCCTGCACGACCGTCGGCTAAGCGCAGATAGCGACCTTTGCAAAGTCGGCGGATCTGGCGACATGGCGAGGGATCCATGCCGCAGGCGCGCAAGGAAGAGCTGACCTTCGCCGCAGGCGCAGCCGCCGACCACCTTCGAACGGCGGGAACGCGGACAAAGCGGTGATTTGAACTCAAGGCCCCTACTCCAGTTCCTTGGCTAGATACTGGATTTCCTCGCTTGAGAAAACAGAACCGCTGGCGAGGCGAACGACTGCTTCCGAAACAAGTTTGGGATCAACGTTTAGGGCTCTTTCGGAATTGGCTATTACGGAGAAGTCCTTTGGTTCACAGGAAAAAATACTCCTTCGCCCAAAGTCATCAATAAATTCTGTGAAGCCCGCAAGGTTCAGAACTGTCGCAGATTTTTCAAGGTCGCCACTGCACATATTGTCAAAGACCTTCATCGGCCCGCTTCCGCGTGGGTTTTCTATGCAGAAGTGCATGTCAAAGATGCAGCGGGCGATCGCAAGAATTCTGCCTGCGTGTGTGTTTTCCGGGGCTGGCAACCAAGGCGGATATTCCATGTTTCAAACTATGACGACGCAATTTCTGGGAGGCAAGCACCGCTCCGGGCTCGACACCGGACCTGCGCCGCTGCGGCAAGGGGCGCGTAGCGATATCGCACCTGGTCCCCGCCATCAAATGCCAGCCAGCCCTTATGTATGTGCAAGGTCACAAAGCCCTTGAGGGATTTCACATAAGCTTGGTCTCCAATTTAGCACTTCCTTAGCAAACCTCACGGTAATGTTCCCTCGCGCCTTGGGAAACGGGGGGGCGCGGAAGCCGGATGGCTTAACGCATAGTCAGAAAGACGTCAGAGACGCCCTTCGGGGCATCAAACACGCGAGACGAAACGTCTCATATTGCTAAAGGAATAAAAGCTATGACCAGCATTCTGACGAACAACGGCGCAATGGTCGCTCTGCAGACTCTGAACTCCATCAACATGAACCTGGAGAGCACCCAGAACGCGATTTCCACCGGTAAGGACGTCGCAACTGCCAAGGACAACTCGGCCATCTGGGCGATCTCGAAAGTCATGGAATCGGATGTTGCAGGTTTCAACGCCGTGGGCGACTCGCTGGCTCTGGGTGAATCCACGGTGGCGGTGGCAACGGCCGGGGCCGAACAGATCACCGACCTTCTGAAGGAAATGAAGGAAAAAGTGGTCAATGCAACTGGGGAGAACGTGGACAACGGGAAACTCGAAGCTGAAGTCACCGAGCTGAAAAACCAGATCACCTCGATCATCACAGGGTCGCAGTTTAATGGTGCGAACCTGCTGAACACCGCTGGCGGCGATCTGACCGTTCTGTCCTCGCTGGACCGCGATTCCACGGGTACAGTCACCGCGTCGAACATCACCGTAAGCTCGGTTGATTTTGAAGCCAGCCTGGACCTGACAACCGTAGTGGTCGACACTGCCGCAAACGCTGAAGCTTCCATCGACGACATTGAGGCTCTGATTCAGACTGCGGTTGACGGCGCCGCCGCCCTGGGGGCTTCGGCAGCCCGCATCGAGAAGCAGTCCGAATTCGTCTCAAAGGTGTCTGATGCGATGAAGAGCGGCATCGGTGCGCTGGTCGATACTGATATGGAAGAAGCATCCGCCCGATTGAAGGCGTTGCAAACCCAGCAACAGCTGGGTGTACAGGCTCTGTCGATTGCCAACTCGGCGCCACAGACACTGCAGCAGCTGTTCCGTTAAGCGATCTGATCCGGGGCGCGCCAAGCGCGTCCCGGTCTTTACCCCAGCCCCTCACCGATGACTTGGGCTGTTCATAGCAGCCCTTACCAGAGTTTAGGCGCTGGAATAGTTTCTGCCAGTCTTGCGGGGCGGCGCTCCAGCCCCAATCACGACATTCATTCAAGGCACAGCGAAGGCACTGCTGCGTGCGCGAAAGGCTTCCTGAAGGCGGACCTTCAAGTCTGCTCAGTTGACCCAGGGGATGCTGCGCCCGGCATCAAGGTCAGCGAAGCGCAAGAAGCGGATTTGCAAAGTATGTAATGAGTGCCATGCAGTAGGGCATAGCGACCGAAAGCTACCGTTCAGCCAGAGGTCTACGCATCGGCTGCCTCGACCGACGTGGTCGCTTGAATTGACCACTTTAGAACGTCGTTTCAGATACCGGGCACGACCTATTCAGTGTTCCATCGCTCACTGTCCGGCGCGAATTGCCTCCCCGGGATGAACATCCGCGTTCAATTCTCCATCACGGATCACCGGATGTCCGTTGACAATAACATGTACGAAGCCTTTGGAGGCGAGGCTGTTCGTCCCAGCGTCGTACCCTGCCATTCCATTCACTTCGTCTGGATCGAAGATAGTGATATCAGCGAATGTTCCCGCTTGAAGCCGACCACGTTTTGCCATTGACGGGGCGAAAGGCTCAAGGAATTCAGCTTGCAAATAGGCTGTTTTGGCGATGATCTGCGGCATGGTCAGGGTGCCATCGTCGATCGCGATCCTGAGGTATTTGCCAAACGTGCCTGCGCTGCGTGGGTGGCCAAGACCAGCTCCGAATGGTGCGTCAAAAGGCAATGAATGCCCGTCATCATCAACCAGAGGCATACCATCGCTGCCGATGATGATGTCCGGATGCAAGATGGCGGCCATCATGTCGGGTTCTTTTATGTGCTCCATCACGAAGAAGCCATCGGGACGTTCGGCGCGATATTTGTTGAAAGTCTCCTCGGTCAGCGTTTCCCCGGTTTCGACCCAAATTAAATCCGAATAGTCCATGCCGGTCCGTTCCTGCCACCCCGGAGAGAGTATCTCGGCGGCGATGAAGCTTGAACCTTTCACATAGGGAAAGGCTTCTCCCAGGATCGTCGCGCCATTCGCGTTGCCCCGGTCAACCATGGCAAGCGCGGCTTTTGTATCGGATAGGGCGTTTGTCGGAATGTGGTGCAATACCAGTGGCACGTCATATGCCATCGACAAGGCAATGAATTCTTGCTGCCCTAACACTCCACTAGGGGCAATGTTGCTAAGGTAGCGGGGATGAGTGGTCAGGAAACTGTGGTTGTCAGACGCAACGCGCGCCATCCGAGCGATACCTTCACTGCGGGCGGATGGATAGTATCCGACCATGACGCCAATCCCGAGTCCACCATTATGAATTCCGTCTGTAACCAAATCATCGATCTGATCCAGTTGTTCATCCGTGGCTTGGTTGACGGACCATTGATTGCCAGTCTTACCCGCCTTTTGCAGAGCGTGGGTCATCATTGGGCTGCCGTGGGACTCTACGCCATCCATCAACAATAGACGGGCAGAAGCATGGCCAACCGACGCTCCATAATTCGCCAGCGAGATTCCAGCCTTGGCTTCATAGTAGTCCGAAAGCGGCAGGGCGCCCGCTTCAAGGTCCATTTGTGTCGTGCGACCGTCGAAGATGGAAACCTTCTCGCTGTAGGGGTCCTGGCCATGGGCATGAAAATCGATGAAACCCGGAGCGGCGATCAACCCGCTGGCGTCAATCACGTCAGCACCGCTGATCGCGTTTGGTGTTACGATGGCGATCTCGTTGCCAGAAATGCCGATATTGCGAACTTGGTCCAGCATCGTTTCGGGATCGACGACGCGCGCGCCAGTGATGACTAGATCGTAACGTTCCTCTGCTGAAACAATATTAGACATCACTCCAATGGCGACGGCCATGGTGATCGTACGTATCATATCAAATCTCCAAGCTTGTAGAAAAATGGGCGGACTACCGACAGGCGAAGTCCAGCAAATCTGTATGTGAACGAGCAGCAGCCACCGTGTAGAATCCAAACACTGGACCGCACCCCAAAAGGGCGATGTGAGTTTTGTTCGCTTCAACATTAGACTGTGGTACTGAGGCGGGACTTTGACCGAGATCAAACCGCTTGATCAGCAACAGGACCGATGTGGGATCCGGTCAGCTCGGCGCGCCATGTTCACTGCCACGCATGATCTCGGTTCGTTCCACCTTTCTTGACCCTTTTGCCTCAACAAGGATGCTAAACACCAGCTGCGTAAGGGCGCTGGCTGAATGGTTGCTTTGGGCTGTTCCCCGCAGCCCACAATGCTCATGTGCTTGCTGCAGCCTGTCCTAAAGGCAGCGTACGAAGCAGTTCGAACTTCACGCGATTAGCGCTGACCTGGCGATAAAAGGCGATCAGAAATGCCGTCGGCGCTTGCAGTCGACTCAATCCTAGGGTCGCGGCCACGACCGTGCCGACATCCGTTCTACCCTCAAGAACAAGCACTCCGCCCAGCATGAAGACAAAGGCCGTGCCTGCACCATTGATGGCGCTCAGAATGAACTTCGTCGACAGCTTCCAGTGAAACATGGTGCGTCTGGTTTCATAGATACGGTCGAAGTCTTCCTTCACCGAAGTCACGACAGCGCGTAGCCCAGTCTCTGTCAGCTGGTCAGCCGCGCGCCGCAGGATCTTCACCCGCTTGGCTAGCAACATGTTCACCTTGCTCTGAGAGAAGACCACGATCCCGATCTGCGGAACCAGCATCGAAAGCGCTACGACACCCAGCACGGGTTGCGTTGATGCGATGAAGCCGATCACGCTGATCAAGGTCCCCAACTGCATCACCGGTTCCGAGATGGCGGACCCGGTGAACATGCCAAGCTCTTCGGCTTCGGCCGAAATCGCGGTCGACAGTGCGCCGGTGCGAACACGACCGTTTATTCCTTGTTCACTGACGGCCCCATCCAGCAGTCTGCTGCGAAGTAGACGAATGACGTCCTCCCCAAGGATCTGAGATCGGTATCCCATAAGCCACTTCAGGCCAAGGCTGAGCAGGACCACGCCCATCATGCCGCCCCCGAGAATGAAGAGCTCCGACGTGTCAAAAGAGCCTTCGGTCAGAAGGTTCACGATGTCCTGCTGAAACTTGAGCGGCGCGGCCGCGAGTGCGGCTATGGACAGAGAAAGCAGGATCAGTACAATCTGGCGCGGAGCGCTTACGCGCCAAATCGCGGAATAAAGCTGAAGCATCTTGCCCCCCTTTGCGTGGTCGGCCAGAGACACAGTCGCGCCAAGGTCGGCATAGCACAACTCTGAATCATTCGCGTCCCTTCACCAACCGGCCTGTTTGTCCCCCTAGGCGCAATGTGGATTGTAGGGTGCGTTACGGGTGAGAACGGCCCACACCTGGCACAGCTGCCAAGCAAAGAGTTGCCAATTTGACGATAGGGACGGATTGGCAATGTCCATTTTCCGCACTTCGCTTACGCGTGAGCGAAGTGCGGAAAATGGAAAACGGATATCCGAACCCGGCATGGAAACAAACGAAGCGCCACGCTCTCTGCCTTGGCGGAATAGTCCGGTGGCGCCAAACGGCTTGTCTGAACTGGCCACGCCAACGAAGTGCTTGTCCCAAGCAGCCCGGCCCATTTCAGTTCGAACAGCCTCTCTGAAATCCGTTGTCACAATGCGCTTTCAGACGTTGGGTATCGTCGCTTGTCCAGCCCTTGGGTTCGGTAACCTGCACCCACGGGCCGATATAGTCCTGTGCATAGTAGGCATGGCCGTGCCCGGGCGGCGAGCCGAAGGACAGCGCCAGATCCAAAGCCAACTGAAACTGGGTCACTATAGGCATAAAGAAAAAGTGCTTGGACATATCATCCGCGGGCGGGTCACGCATCCATTGAGGTCGACGCCAAAGAGACGCCGGATCGTAGAAGACGACCGGATCACTGGAATACTGCAGAAAGACAATGCGCATAGGGCCCCAGGCGGAAGGTGACCCGGACGCATCGCTGGTGCGTGAAGCGTAGCGCACCAGCGAACCATCTCCGATCTGCGGTAAAACCCAGGAACTGCCAGGATTGCGATGTTTCTGGACGTAGTTCCAAAAATTCGAGGGAAACGGCGGACCTGCCCAGAAAGCCCCATCAATCGGGTCGTCCAGCAGCCGAAAAAGATTGGTTGCATGCATTGAGGACCAGGCACCGAGGCTGAGGCCATGCATGTAGAGCCGCGGACGGGCGCCCTCTGGAAGTGTTTTCCAGTACCGGTGAACAACCTCCTGAAGCGCAGTAGCTTGCTCGAGACCGGTACTGGTCTCAAGGATCAGCGCCAGTGGCGACTGTAGATACGAATACTGTACGGCAACCGTGGCGATGTCACCGTTGTGCATGTATTCGACCGGATCATGCGACCCAGGGTCCATCCAACCGGTTCCGGTGGGGCTCGCCACGATCAGAACCTCACGCTCGAAGGCGCCCAGACGGCGCAGTTCAGCCAGTGCCAATTCCGCACGTTCGCGGGGCGTGGCCGCATTGGCACGGCCGACATACACCCGGATCGGATCGCGCGCTGACCGTCCCGTGAATGCAGTTATGCCTTCTGCATCAGGCCCCGACATAATGAAATCCCGGCCCGGCTTTCCGATTGCCTTCCAGTCGATCAAGGAAGCTGTGCTTCCGCTTCTCCACAGGTCGGTCGGCGGTGGCGGGGCGTCATCGAACAGAGCCTGCGCCGCTTCATAGCTTTCATCAAGGACTGCGATGGTCCGGTCCAGAATGCCATCTCGTGTGACCACGAAGAGGATCAGTACGACTGCGATCAGACTGAACACATTCGCCCTTCGTGGCGGCATCACCCGATAGAAGCGCGCCCGGATCAGCCGGAACAGCGATGCGACGAGCCGCCCGAGCACAAAGGCGCAGACGAGTGTCGCGGCCGCAATGATCGAGATCCACGCGAGGTGCAAAGCGTCGGCTGGCTCCATCCCCATTTTCTGGCGGAGATCGTTCTGCCAAGTCAGACTGGAAGCCAAAACCCACAGGAACATCACAACAATCGCCCCGGACACGATCCAGATCAGCACATTCGCCGGACCGCGCGACAAGCGCGGCAGGTCACCGGCGTTCCACATGAGTGCAACGATCTGGCCGACCAGATATCCGAGCGCCGTGACCAACCCGCCAAGCACGCCCTGCAACTCGGGGCCACGTGGAATCAGGGACGGCGTCAGAGAGGCCGCGAAGAACAACAGGCCAAGCAGAAGGCAAGGAACTGAAATCGGGCCGAAGATTAGTGAAAGGATTCTCTTAGTCATCCAACTTTGTCCTTGGTGCCAACGCGCGGCTGCAGAACTGATCTTTCGCAAAACCTAGCCAGTGTCGGTTGCTTGCGAAACTGGGGCGGTGCCCATTCCGTCAACAGGCCCAGCTGCGTGTCTGCTGGCCGAAGCGCCAATCGCACCAGGCTGTTCGATCCACAGGACATCAGAACCATCGCTTTGACCAGCTAAAGAGCGGCAAACACGCCGACGAGCAGTACATTGGCGAGGTCAATAAAAAACTTGGAAACGAGGGGCAGGACGATGAAGACCAAAGGAGCGGGCCCAAAATGCTTGGTGATGCGTTCAGGACGAGTAGACCCTTCTACCATCCATCCAGGTTTCGAGAACGCTGATGTTTTTGATAGCGTCGGGAGGTACATCGCGCGGATCCTTTTCGAGGATGACCATGTCGGCAAGCTTGCCCGGTTCAAGACTGCCGACCTCGTGATCGGAAAATAGTTGCCATGCGGCCTCGGAGGTGAGCGCCCGGATCGCAGATTCAACCGATATCGTCTCCTGCGGCGCCAGAATGTAATCCGGCTCTTTCCAGGTGCGCCGGGTGACGGCCATCTCAATCATGTGCAGCGGGTTCGGGTCGGTCACCATGAAATCCGAATGCAGAGTGAAACCAACCCCGGCTTCTTCGACGCTTCGGCATCGGTCTAGCAACTGCGCCTTTTCCTCCCCAAATACCTCGTCACGCATCGCGACGCCCCAGTAGTGAACGTGACCGATCAGAAAGCTCGCCGACACACCGAGCTGCTGCATCCGTTCGATCTGGTCGTCGTGAAGTATCGAGCAATGCTCGATCCGCGGACGGACCCGGGACATGTCGACACCAGCATCAACAAGCGCCTGACAGGTGTCCAGCACATTATCGATCGCCGCATCGCCATTGCCGTGGATCGCAAGGTGCCAGCCCTTCCCGGCCCGCTCAAGCGCCATTGCGGTCAATTCATCAGGTTCCATATAGGCAAGGCCCCGGTCTTCGCTGTTCAGGTATGGTTCGCGCTGCAGTCCGGTGAACCCCTGGTTCGAGCCATCTGCCACCAGTTTGAAGCCCGCGATGCGGGCCATGGCATCCCCGTCCCCCTGATGGATACCCGCCTCGTCCCAGGCTTCGGTTCCCAAGGTATAGAAAGGATAGGCGCGGATTCGCGCCTTGAGGCGCCCGGATTGCGCCGCTGCAGCCATCACCTGCGCGTCCGCAGGCGACTGCGCTAGCGCGCCAAGGCTGAGTTCCGAGACCGTCGTGAGGCCGACCGCGCCCCATTTTTCCAGCAGCCCAATCAGGCCTTCCACCGGATCGGCCTCCATCATGCCCGGGTAGTGCGAGGCAACCTGCAGGAACGCCACGTTGTTCTTCATGAAGCCGTTCAGGTTACCCTCAGCATCGCGGACAAACTCTCCGCCCGAAGGATTTTCGATGTCATTGGGGATCCCGGAGACTTCGAAGGCCTTGGAGTTGGCATAGGCCAGGTGCCCCGAGGCGTTTAAAACGAAAATCGGGTGCTCGGTTGAGATTGGATCCAGCTCGGCAAAGGTCAGCGCATCCGGTCCTTCCTGAACCGCAGGGTCGAAGTTGCGGAAAACCAGCCATTCACCCGCAGGCGTTTCCGCTGCGCGCTTTGCGATGTGGTCCAGCACTTCGGCGGCGGTCGTGAAGCGGGCCATGCCGACATAGTCCATGATGGAGTCCACCACGGAACCGGAAATAACATGGGAGTGAGCATCGATGAAGCCGGGCAAGACAGTCTTACCTTCAAGGTCGACGATCTTGGCATCCGCGCCAGCCACTGCGCGAACCTCACCGTCGGTTCCCACTGCCAGAATACGGTTACCGCGAAGAGCAATCGCTTCGACCTCGGAGAAATCATCATCGACGGTAAGCACATTGCCGTTGGTGAAGACGGTGACTGACTGCGACTGCGCTCTGGCGCCCCTTCCCATAACGGCTGCCAACCCTACACCGGCGGCACTCGTCTTCATGAAATCCCGACGCCCCATGCTGGTCCAGTTGATACCCCAGTTGCAGGACCAGCCTGTGCCACTCTCAGCCGCGGCTTTCAGCTTGCTGACGTTTCGGCTCACTTCAAACAACTTTCCAAAGGTGCCACTGCAGCACGGGCAACCAAACTTGTCTTGGGTCATGGGCTCATTCCTTTTCGGTCCGTTAAAGTTGTTGGCATTGCAGGAAGGAAAAGTCGGTCTTGCACAATATTGCAGCGGTTCAGCTGCGGTCTTGCGACGAGCTCCAAGGCTCCGAGGTGCCAGATATCACGACCCGATCTGCTGCAACCTGGTTCCAGCGCTCCGTTTAGACTAGCCAAAAGATGGCGGGATCGCGAAGGCTTTCGCCAACTGTAGGCATTCACGCCAACAATGCACATCTTCGACGGCGCAGCCATCGCGAGCCTACTTTGTGAACGGAATTTCGTCAGCACGGGCATGCGAGGCGACGTGCGGCGTCCTGAACAAAGCGTCCCTAGAAAATGAGAAGGCAGCTTCATTGCGCTTATGCCCCATAAAAATCATTCGCAGAATAGCAGTGTTCTCGATTGGTGGTTTTGACGCAAATCAACGCCAATAGCTCAAAACACGTTCAAGCTGTTTTCCAAAGTACTTCATGTGATCGCCAGCAGGGCGCGGCATTGTCTCTTGTCTGCTCCAATGCCGCGATTTGTTGCACTCAGCTCAGGTAGCCTAATAGCAGGCGGCCAGAGGAATTTTCCCGCATGGCGCATTGTCCAATAAGAGGATTGATTATGAGGATCGATATCTTCCGTACTGACCAGGCGCGACATGCCGATGGCAGCTTTCACCCCGGATGGAGAAGGATGTCATTGACCGGGCTATTCGCCGCAATAACAGCGTTGATAATCCCCGGCAGAGTCCTTTCGCAGGACACAGATGACCTCGCCAAGCAACTCGCCAATCCGGTCGCAGATCTGATCAGCGTACCGCTTCAGTTCAATTACGATCGCTATGGCGGCCATACTGATCGGTATCTCCTGAACATCCAACCGGTCATCCCCTTTGATCTTGGGGATGACTTGAACCTGATAACGCGCACGATAATACCCGTCGTCTCTCTGGATGGGCCTGGCATCAACCAGAATGGCGTCGGCGACATTGTCCAGAGCTTCTTCTTGTCACCGAAGGTACCAACGGCGGGGGGCTGGATCTGGGGGGCCGGTCCGGTTTTTCTCTACCCCACTGGTGGGGACGGGGTGTCTGCCGACACCTTTGCTGCAGGCCCAACAGCCGTGGCTCTCCGCCAGCGGGGTCCCTGGACCTACGGCGGCCTTGCCAACCACCTCAGGTCGCTTGACGACAATCCAGGGACTAAGATCAACTCAACGTTTCTAAACCCATTCCTCTCTTACACTACGCCTACAGGGACCAGCTACGCTCTGCAGACCGAGGCAACTTACGACTGGGAGGTCAAGGAATGGTCAGTTCCAATCGGTGTTGTCGTGACACAGGTCTTCACGATTGGCTCGCAGCCCGTGTCCATAGGGGGCGGTGTCAGGTACTGGGCCGCATCACCCGGGAACGGCCCAGAAGGCTGGGGTGCCAGGTTCAACTTCACCTTCCTTTTTCCAAAGTAAAAAGCCCTTAATAGCTTTCCTATGCCTAGCAGGAATAACCGCGCAGGTGCTTGGCGCGGTGGGTAAATTATTAGCTGGTGCTGGGAGGCATCTGGCAAATTGCACCGAACATGAACAGAATGAGACATCTTGATTGAAAGGAGTATGGCAGGTTTTATGGAAGGGCATTCTGCGCACGGATCTTCTGAAGCTTTGGTCTTCGCGCGAACCGCATCACCCTCTCCTGCCTGGGTGTAGCGCAAGGTCGCGGCAACGGTTCCGAGGCTGCGCTGCCTTCGCTGTTCGCGGTGCTTGGTCATGTCTTGTCTTTTCGTCGGGCTTGTCACTCAGACGGCGGTCGTGCCGAGGGCGCATCGAACGGTTCCCGAGCGATAGGGGAGTGGCCCGGCCAATGCGACCGGACCCAAGGTAAAGGCGCCGATGCAGGATTACTCTTGTTCTGAAATGCCCTGCATCATCTGATGCCCGCCCATGCCTGTCCCATGCATGCCTTTCCCGTGCATCCGTTTCATCCGATTGGCGATGGCGCTCATTTCATCAGAGGTGATGGCGCCATCCCCGTCCGCATCCAGATGCTGGAAACGGTCTACCATCGTCTCGCGCAGCATCGCGGCGTGCCAGACCGAAAATTCGTCAAGGGACAGGGTGCCATCACCGTCGGCGTCATAGTCTTTCAGGCCCGCCTGCATCTTTTTGCCAGGCATGCCATCCATCATGTCCGCCCCCATCATGGTCCGCATCATGTCGCGGTCCATCCGGGACATGCCGTGCCGTTCGGCGCCGCCGCCGTGCATCTGCATCATTTTATGCATCATGTGTTTCATCATCATCTCGTGGCGGTTGCCCTCCATCTGAGGCTTTTCATCCCCCATATGGGCCCCGCCGGTATTGCCTCCGTGATGGCGGCTGTCGGCCAGAGCGCTGCCGGCGGTGAGCAGGGAAACGGCGAGAATGCTTGCGGTTTTCACAAATGTCGGCATGAAATCCTCCTTTGGTTCGGGTCGATACCCATCACCTCGGGATGATTGCGCAGAATGGAAGGCCGTCGCATCATCAGAATTGTAACGGTCTGTCGCAAGCCGACTGTCTGATACAATCCGCTACAATTGCGATGGTGAAATTCAAACGGTCTTTCCGGTAGGACAAAAGCATGGGACCCCAGCCGCATATCCTTGTCGTCGACGATCACGCGCAGATCCGTGAAAGCGTGACGCGCTACCTTGAAAAGAACGGGATGCGGGCGACAGCGGCCAAGGACGCCGCCGATATGGACGTGCAGCTTGCGGCGGGGCATTTCGATCTGGTTGTGCTGGACGTGATGATGCCCGGTGAAGACGGCCTGTCTGCCTGTCGGAGGCTGGCCGATGACGGCACCGTACCAGTCATCATGCTGACCGCGCTTGGCGAAGAGAGCGACCGTATCTCCGGTCTTGAGATCGGTGCAGATGATTACCTTGCAAAGCCATTCAATCCGCGCGAGCTGCTGGCCCGGATCAAGTCGGTCCTGCGGCGGAGCAGGCGGCAGGACCCTCTGGCCGGGCGGCTGGCGGGGCACAGGGTGCGGTTCGAACATCTGGTGCTCGACACCGACCGGCAGATCCTCATTGATGACAACGCAGATGAAATCCCGCTGACCAGTTCGGAATTCCGGCTGCTGGTGGTCCTGCTGGAACGGGCGCGCATGGTGCTGAGCCGCGATCAACTGCTTGATCTCACGGCCGGGCGAACTGCCGGTCCCCTGGACCGCACCATCGACAACCAGATCAGCCGCCTGCGACGCAAGATCGAGCCCGATGTCCTGCGCCCCCGGATCATCAAGACGGTGCGCAACGGCGGGTACTGCCTGGCCACGGATGTGGAGGAGGAGGCGTGATATTACGCCGCCGGATGTCGCTGCGGGTGCAGCTAACCCTGCTGGTCGTTGCGGCACTGGTCGCAGCGCTACTGCTCAGCCTGTTCCTGTTCGCGGATGAACGCAGCCTCGCGATCCGCGCCGCGCTTGGCTTTGAAGCCGCCGGGCGCGCGGCAAATGTGGCGCGGCTGATCGAGGAAGCGCCACCCGATCTGCATGCTTCGATCCTGCGGGCCGCGAACTCGCCGCTGGTACGTTTCGAATTGGCCGATATCGCGTCGGTCCAGCACATGGACCATTCTGACGGCGGCCTGGTCGAAGCCCGTATCCGGACCTTGCTGGACGACAGTTACAGCCGGGATATCCGCGTCGAGTTGCACCAGATCGAAGGGCAGCTGATGCCGCTGCCCAACCTGTCGCCGGAAATGACGGACATGCATATGGCGATGATGCGAGGTGAGCTGACGGCGGTGGAGATGAACCTCTCTATCGCGATCCGTGGCGGTCAATGGCTGAACGTGGGCACTCGTTTTGAACGGCCTCCGATCCAGTGGCCGATCTATTCGATGCTGACCTTCGCCCTGTCGGCGGCGGTATTGCTGGTCGTGGTAATCTGGTTCGTGATGGCGCGCCTGACTGGCCCCCTCAGGCGGCTGGCCCGAGCGGCCGACAGTCTTGGACGCGGCGAAGATGTGGCCGAACTGCCCGTCGCAGGCCCAAGCGAGGTGCGCGATCTTACCCGTGCTTTCAACCGGATGCAGGACCGCCTGACTCGCTTTGTAGGGGACCGCACGCGGATGCTTGCCGCTTTGGGGCACGACCTACGCTCACCGCTGACCGCCCTGCGGGTGCGCGCCGAGATGGTCGATGATGAGGAAACCCGCGACAGCCTTGTGGCCTCGGTACAGGAAATGCAGGGCATGGTCGATGCAACGCTGACCTTTGCCCGAGGGCTGACCGGATCCGAACGCCCTGAAACCATAGAACTGCATGATTTTCTTTCGGCCTTGCGCGCCGACATACCAGGCGGTTTCGATCTTGGCGCCGGGCCTGACACAAGGGCGCGCTTGCGGCCCAATGCCATCCGGCGGGCGCTGCGCAATCTTGTCGAAAACGCCAATCGCTATGGCGGCGGCGCCTCGGTGGGCTGGCAGCGCGTGGGCGATACTGTTGTCCTGACGGTTGACGACAACGGCCCCGGCATTCCGGAGGACGAGGCCGAGAAAGTCTTTGACCCGTTCTACCGGCTTGAGGCGTCGCGATCGCTGGAAACCGGGGGGCATGGGCTGGGCCTGTCGATTGCGCGGACGATCATCCAGGCGCATGGCGGCGACATCACCCTCAGGAACCGTGAAACAGGCGGGCTACGCGCCATCGTGACGATCCCGCTTGCCGGAGAAACACCCGATGAAAGGAGAGAAAGATGACCCTGAAACTCTGGAGTATGACTGCTGCTGCGGGCCTTTTCGCCTCAACAGCGATGGCAGATCCCGAAGGCCACTGGGACGGGCATATGATGTGGGGCGGCGGCTATGGCGTATTCGGCGGGCTGATGATGCTGGTCTTCTGGGGCGTTGTCATCGCCCTGATCGTGCTGGCCGTGCATTGGCTGAGGGACAGCCGCCCGGGTGGCGCCCGGTCCTCCGATGCGCTCGATATCCTGCGGGAACGGCTCGCCAAGGGCGAAATCGATGAGGATGAATTCCGCCGTCGCAAGGCCACGCTTGAGGAATGACCGGACCCAACAGGTCAAACGTTCGAACAGCACAGGCTGGGCGCAGCTCTAGGAGGCAGGACCGGTGAGGCTGATCCTCACGCGTGTCATAGAACCCGGTTGCGGTCAGGGTCGCTAGATTGGTTTTTTGCCAGCATGGATGTGATCATGCTCCCGAAAAGCTGTGCTCGTCAGGCCGTCCCGCCGCCGGATCTGGTCAAGGATACAAACCGATACATTTCTTGCGGCCGTCCCAGCTTGCCGCATGGGGTGCCTTCGATATTCACTTATTCAAAGCAGGCAGAGGGCAGGCACGCCCCAAGCAGTCGAAAGAGCGTCCGCCGGAACGCAGGTCGGGCCTCATCTGCACTAGGAAAAGCGAAAGAAAGACACGAAATGAACAAGTTGACTGTTGTGGTAGCCGTCATTCTGGCTGGGGGAATCGGAGTCGGTGGCTGGCAGTACCTGCAACCTGAGGCCGCACCGGTGGGTCATTCGATGGCGTCGCCTGACACGGGCGCGCTTGCCCCTGGCGCTCCGATTGCAACGGTCGCGCTGCCGACAGAACTCTCTGGCAATGCCCAGCTTGGAAAATCCATCTTCGAAGCCAAATGTGCCGACTGTCACGGGGAAAACGCAGCAGGGCAGAACGGGGTTGCGCCGCCGCTGGTGCATAAGGTCTATGAACCCAGCCACCATTCCGACATGGCCTTTGTCCTGGCTGCGCAGAACGGGGTGCGCGCCCATCATTGGCCCTTTGGCAATATGCCACCGGTCGAGGGGGTCACGCCAGGTGATGTCAAGATGGTCATTGCCTACGTGCGTGAACTGCAACGTGCGAACGGGATCGAGTGATGCACCTGGGTTCTTGATCTCCAAGGGCAGCAAAATTCAGCATCAACGGAGTATTGATACGATGAAGAAAACACCCATTCTGGCAGCAATCGTCATCACCGGCACAGCAGTCGCAGCCTTTGCGCACGGCAATGCCAAGGGTATCGTCAGGGATCGGATGGAATCGATGGAAGCGATGGGGGATGCCGTGAAGGCGGTCACCCCGATGATGCGCGGCGAGAGGACCTATGATGCCGCAGCCATGCGCAACACAGCCCGGATTTTCCAGAAACACGCAGGCGAGGCCCTGACCGATCTTTTCCCGAAAGGGTCTGGCGGTGCCCCTTCTGAGGCCAAGGATGCGGTCTGGTCAGACTGGGATCGGTTCGCGGCGCTGGCACGGCAGTTGGCAATCTACGCCGAGGGCCTGGAGGGCGCTGCCGGGAATGGCCTCGCTGGTGGCGGAGGAATGGGCGCAGGGTCGATGATGGGGAATAGCTCCGGAATGGGATCGGGGTCGATGATGGGCAACGGATCCATGATGGGGTCAGGCACCAGTATGATGGGCGGCGGTGCCGGGATGATGCGTGCAGAAGATATCGCCGCGATGCCTGTAGATGCGGCCTTTGCGATGACGACACAGGTCTGCTCGGCCTGTCATTCCCGGTTCCGGGCGGAAGACCACTGAGCATGCGCCGGGTCGCATTTTTGTCTGGCGGGACTGCGGCATGTGTTGCCGTTGCCCTGACCGCGGTAATCGCGTGGCCCGTCGGCAGTGCTCCGAAGCCGATCACGACCGAGGGCGACGTTAACCGGGGTGCTTACCTGGCACGTGCCAGCGGCTGTATCGCCTGTCATTCGAATTTCGAAGCGGGCGGCGCCCCGCTGGTGGGAGGGGCGCCGCTGAAGACGGATTTCGGCACCTTCTATCCGCCGAATCTGACCTCCGATCCCGAACATGGCATCGGCGGCTGGACTGCCGAGAGTTTTGCAAAAGCCATCCGTCAGGGGATCGGACCAGATGGGGAACCCTATTTCCCGGCCTTTCCTTACCCCTTCTACGCAGAGTTTCCCGATCAGGATATCGCCGATCTGTGGGCCGCGTTTCAGACCGTGGCACCGGTGCCTGAGGCCGCGCCGGATCATGCGGTCGGTTTTCCCTTCAATCAGCGCTGGGGACTGAAGCTTTGGCGGGCCGCGTTTTTCCACGATCCGGGGACGGAACCGCTGCCGGGGCGCAGTGCGGCCTGGAACCGGGGCAGGGAATTGGTTCGCGGTGCGGCCCATTGCGGGGCCTGCCATACGCCGCGCAATCTGGCGGGGGGCCGCGATCCTGACGCAGCCTTTGCCGGCAATGACGCGCTTCCGGGCGGCAGCAAGGCACCCTCGATCCGGGCCGCTGATCTAGCCAAGAACGGCTGGACAGTCTCGTCGCTGTCCTACGCGTTGCAGACGGGCCTGACGCCATCAGGCGATGCCTTTGGCGGCAGCATGGCCGAGGTAGTCCGCGAAGGCACCCGGTTCCTGACTCCAAAGGACCGTGAAGCCATCGCCACCTATCTGCTCGACGCTGATGGGGGAGCAGCCGAATGAACGATGTGGACGCAACGCGCACCCTTACCTTTGCCGCTGACAATCCCGGCGACCGGTTGTTGCACTGCCATATGCTCACCCATGCGGCCTCGGGCATGAAGACATGGGCGCGGGTCACATGAGGGTGCAAGTCATCATCGCCGTGCTGGCATCGGCAGTGGCTGGAGGCGTTTGGATGCTGCAAGGACAGGATCCGGCGGTGGCCTCCGGCGCCGAGGGGCTGGACATTGCCGAGGGCGAGGCCCTTTACACCGAAGCCTGCGCTGCCTGTCACGGGGCTCAGCTGGAAGGCCAGCCGGACTGGCGCACACGCGGCCCCGACGGGCGTCTGCCCGCCCCCCCGCATGATGAAACGGGGCACACCTGGCATCATTCGGACAGCCTGCTGTTCAACTATACCAAGCTGGGCGGCAAGGCCCTTATGGCCCAGCAGGGCATGGAGTTTGACAGTGGTATGCCGGGGTTTGGCGACAGCCTGACGGATCAGCAGATCCGCAACGTGCTGGGCTATATCCGGTCCACCTGGCCGGAGCATGTAAAGGAAGCTCAGAAAGCGCGAACCACTGCGGAAAATGGAGAGAACTGACATGACCCTTAAGGCACCGATCCTTGCACTGGCGATGGCCACGTTGCTGCCGATACCCGCACTCTCGCAGGAACTCGACGAGGCCCGCGTCCGGGAGCTGGTCCTGGAGACGATACGGGAGAACCCCGAGATCGTCATGGAGGCCGTTGCTCTGCTGGAAAAACAACAGGCGGATGCACAGGCAGAAACTCAGGCAGAGGTGCTGCGCAGTCAGCGCGACCTGATTGAACGCGATCCGAATGCGCCGGTCCTCGGCAATCCGGAGGGAGATGTAACCGTGGTGGAGTTCTTCGACTACAACTGCCCCTATTGCCGCCGGGTAAAACCCGAGGTCCGGGCGCTGATCGAGGAAGATCCCAATATCCGACTTGTCTACCGAGAATGGCCCATTCTTGGCGACGGCTCGGTCTTTGCCGCCAAAGCCGCGCTCGCGGCGCGGGCGCAGGGAAAATATGAAGAATTCCACTGGGCGATGATGGCGATCAAGGGCCGCGCCCAGGAGGCCACGGTCCTGCGCGTCGCCGAAGAGGTCGGGCTGGATCTTGAGCAGCTGAAAAAAGACATGGAGGCGCCGGAAGTGGCTGAACACATCGCCACATCGATGCGTCTGACCCAGGCGCTTGGCTTCAACGGAACGCCGTCCTTCGTTGTCGGGGATGCGCTGGTGCCGGGATTTGTTGAAAAGGACCAGCTTTCGGAACTTGTGAGCACAGCCCGGGACCGCGCCGAATAACGGGGATCCCGCGCCGGAGGGGGCCGACGCGGGACTGGATCAGGCGGCAGCGGGCTGCGAGTCGTAGCCCGCGTCCTTGATCACGGCGGCAAGCTGATCAGCCGACAGTGCGCTGTCGATCTTCACCAGGCGTTCGCCGAGGTCGCAGGCAATCGTGGCGGCCGGATCGGCGGCCTTGACGGATTTTTCGATGGCGGCAGTGCAGTGGCCGCAGCTCATGTCCGGAACCTTGAATTCCATTTCGAACCCTCTCTGGTTTGGTTGCAGGGCGAGAGATGGGGCTTCCAGTTAGGGGAAGGTCAAGACGTGATCTGACCTGTGATAAAATTTTGACGCGCCCTTGACCTTCCAGTGACTAGAACCACCATGTAAGGCACAGCCACACAGAATCGAGGAGGCTGTCATGCCCGAACAAACCCCTGTTACATTGTCCGTCGAAGGCATGTCCTGTGCCTCTTGCGTTGGGCGCGTGGACCGCGGCCTGACGGCGGTTGAGGGCATCCATGACGTCTCGGTCAACCTTGCATCTGAAACCGCACGACTGGTTGCTGACAACCCGGATCGCATCGCAGACGCCATCGCGGCGCTCGACAAGCTTGGTTACCCGGCGCGGGTGGCGTCGGTGACGCTGAACGTGGAATCGATGTCCTGCGCCTCTTGCGTGGGGCGCGTCGACAAGGCGCTGGAGGCGGTGCCGGGCGTGCTTGACGTCAATGTAAATCTCGCATCGGAAACCGCGACCGTGCGCTATGCCGAAGGCGCGGTCACCCCCGCCGAACTGATCGCGGCCAGCAAGGACGCCGGCTATCCCGCAACCGTGGCAGAGGCGGCGGGCGGAGAGGATCGCACCGCCCGCAAGGCGGAGGAGGCCCGCAGCCTTGCCCGGCGCATGGCCTATGCCGCCGCCCTCGCGCTGCCGGTCTTTGTGGTCGAGATGGGCGGCCATGTGTTTCCGACCTTTCACCACTGGATCAACGCCACCATCGGTCAGCAGACCAGCTGGCTGTTGCAGTTCGCACTGACGACTCTGGTGCTGATCGGGCCAGGTCGGATTTTCTATCTCAAAGGGTTGCCCGCGCTGCTGAAGGGCGCGCCGGACATGAACAGCCTTGTCGCGGTGGGTACCGGGGCGGCCTATCTTTACTCCGTTGTCGCAACCTTCCTGCCTGCGCTTTTGCCGGACGCGGTGCGTGCGGTCTATTTCGAGGCGGCAGCAGTCATCGTCGTGCTGATCCTGCTGGGGCGCTTCCTTGAGGCGCGCGCCAAGGGGCGCACCGGCGCCGCGATCCAGAAACTGCTGGGGCTGCAGGTGCGCACCACCCGCGTGATGCGGGGCGGCGAGAGCACCGAGGTCTCTGTCGATGAGCTGGTGCAGGGCGACATTATCGTCGTCCGCCCGGGCGAGCGCATTGCCGTGGATGGCGAGGTGATCGAGGGCAGCAGCCACGTCGACGAAAGCATGCTGACGGGCGAGCCGGTTCCAGCGGAAAAGACCGCTGGTGATGCCGTCACCGGCGGTACCGTGAACGGCGCAGGAAGCCTGCAGTTCCGCGCCACGCGGGTTGGCGGTGACACCACCCTCAGCCAAATCATCCGCATGGTCGAAGAGGCGCAGGGCGCCAAGCTGCCGATCCAGGGGTTGGTTGACCGGATCACCCTGTGGTTCGTGCCCGCAGTGATGGCCGCCGCGACCCTAACCATCCTCGTCTGGCTGATCTTCGGCCCGTCGCCCGCGCTGACGCTGGCGTTGGTCGCAGGTGTATCGGTGCTGATCATTGCCTGCCCCTGTGCCATGGGTCTGGCCACGCCGACCTCGATCATGGTGGGCACCGGCCGCGCCGCTGAGATGGGCGTGTTGTTCCGTAAGGGCGACGCGCTGCAACAGCTGGACACGGTCGAGGTCGTGGCGCTGGACAAGACCGGCACCGTGACCGAGGGCCGCCCGGAACTGACCGACCTTGTTCTCGCGACAGGTTTTGAACGGGCGGAGGTGCTGTCCAAAATCGCCGCAGTGGAGGAGCGCTCGGAGCACCCGATCGCCGAAGCCATCGTCCGCGCCGCCCGCGCCGAGGGCGCACCACGCGCTGAGGCGGGCGATTTCACCTCGGTCACCGGCCACGGCGTGCGCGCCATGGTGGACGGGGCGCAGGTGCTGGTCGGCGCCGACCGGTTCATGACACGCGAAGGCATCGACACGGCGGCGCTGGCGGCGCAGGAGACCGAGCTTGCCAAACGCGGGCGTACGGCGCTCTACGCGGCAGTTGATGGGCGGCTTGCGGCGGTGATCGGCGTGGCCGACCCGGTGAAACCGGCCAGCCGCGCGGCCATCGCTGCGCTGCATGAAAAGGGGCTGAAAGTTGCCATGATCACCGGCGACAAGCGCGAGACAGCCGAAGCCATCGCCCGCGAAACGGGCATCGACCACGTGATCGCAGGGGTTCTGCCCGACGGCAAGGTCTCGGCGCTCGATGAGTTGCGGCAGAGGCGCCAGATCGCCTTTGTCGGGGATGGCATCAATGACGCGCCTGCGCTTGCCCATGCCGATGTCGGCATCGCCATCGGTACCGGCACGGATGTGGCCATCGAAAGCGCTGATGTGGTGCTGATGTCGGGTGACCTGCGCGGTGTGGTCAACGCCTTCGAGGTCTCTCGCCGCACTATGCGCAACATTCGCCAGAACCTGTTCTGGGCCTTCGGGTACAATACCGCGCTGGTGCCGGTTGCGGCGGGCGTACTGTATCCCGCCTTCGGTGTGCTGTTGTCTCCGATGCTGGCGGCAGGTGCGATGGCACTGTCGTCGGTCTTTGTCCTGACCAACGCGCTGCGCCTGCGCCGGGTGGCGCCAGCCATGGACGAAAAAGCCGGGGTCAGCGGTGCCCGCGCAAGCAAGGCGCCGGTTCCGGCGGAATGAGGGGAGTCTGTGATGAATATCGGTGACGTATCACGGCGATCAGGACTGCCCGCAAAAACGATCCGCTACTACGAGGATATTGGCCTGGTCTGCCCGCAGCGCAGCGAAAACGGGTATCGCAGATTCCGTGAACAGGACCTGCACAAGCTTGCCTTCCTCGGCCGCACCCGGGCGCTTGGTTTTTCCATCGGCACTTGCCGGGCGCTGATGGCGCTATACGAGGACGAGGGCCGGGAAAGCGCGCAGGTCAAGCGCATTGCCGAAGAGCATCTGGCCCAGATCGACGAGAAGATCACTCAGCTCCAGTCGATGCGTGACACGCTGGATCAACTGGTGCATGCCTGCGCGGGAGATCACCGCCCGGATTGCCCCATCCTGAAGGATCTGGCACGAAACACGACTGAGGAAAACATTGGGGAGCCTGCGGTGCGTTGATGAGGCAAGCGTGAATTCGCGGGTGCTGTATGGGGTGGGCTTTCGGACGCGGAGAAAGTGCTGTTTTCGCGAGACCCCTAAGGCATTTTCAAAGCGCGACCAAAGGATGCGGCAGGGTAAAGGCTAGTGCGGCGGGTACATGCGGTATCTGAGTGATCTGCCGCGTCGAGATTGACAACCTGCTAGATCAAACCTTCGGCGTCTTGGGCTCACACTTGGGAGCGCTGATCTACAATACTTCAATATTTCGGCGACCGAGCCTGGTGCGCGACGAAGACTGGCCCGCCATCGCGATCACGGAGAATCTCAC
Source organism: Pseudophaeobacter sp. 1A16562 (assembly GCF_041008785.1). Lineage (NCBI taxonomy): Bacteria > Pseudomonadati > Pseudomonadota > Alphaproteobacteria > Rhodobacterales > Roseobacteraceae > Pseudophaeobacter > Pseudophaeobacter sp. 1A16562. Next base: position 31,323 of record NZ_JAXGFT010000024.1, read on the forward strand.
TGTCGATGTGATAGGCCCGGTCCAGGCAGGGCGACCGCAGAACCTGTGAGGTTGGTCCAGCCTCGGCCAGCCTGCCGGTTTCAAGAAATACCGTCTGATCCGCATAACGGGCTGCCAAGGTCAGGTCGTGCAAGGCCGCGAGCACGAGTCTGCTCTGCGCAAGCCTTTGCAACTGTTCGAGTACCTCGAGCTGGTGGTGCAGGTCCAGCGCACTGGTGGGTTCGTCGAGGATCAGCAGGCGGGGATCGCGGATCAGGCGTTGCGCCAGAAGAACGCGCTGTTGCTGGCCCCCTGACAGACTATCCATCCGATGATCGGCGAGGTGTGACAGGTTTAACATCTCCAGCATCTGGGCAACTTCGGCGCGCTCCCGCGCTGTGATGCGCCAACCGAGCCTTTCGCGCCGCCCAAGCAGCACACATTCCGCGACGCTCATGGCTGCCTTCACGGTAAAATCCTGTGGCATGAACCCGATGCGTTCAGGCGCAGGCCAGTTCTGGTCCAGCGCCTTGCTGCCGCCGTGGCGCTGAACCCCGACAAGAGCCTTCAGCAGGGTGGATTTGCCTGCACCGTTTGGGCCAATTACCGCAACGAGCCCGGTTGAGGGCAGCTCGAGCCTGTCAATCCGCAGCAAGCGGCGGCGCCCGGCATCAACGGTGAAGTTTTTCAGAACCAAACTCATGTGCGCCCTTTCAGCAGAATGATTGCAAGCAGCATCGGAATACCCGCGATGGCGGTGATGATGCCCACCGGAATGACCGCACCGGGCGAGATGACCTTGCCCAGTACGGAGGCGGCGACCAGCACCACAGCGCCCATGATCGCTGCCATCGGCAGGCCGAAACGGTGATCTTCGCCCACCAGAGCGCGCCCGACATGCGGGGCGATCAGGCCGACAAAACCGATGGTGCCGGTAAAGCTGACGGCACCGGCAGTCAGAAGCGCGATTATCACCAGCACCCGCAGGCGCAACCTTTCGACGTTCAGGCCAAGGCTTGCAGCATTGCCTTCGCCAAGGCGCAGTGAGGTCAGGTTCCACACTTCACGGGCAATCAATGGCAGGGTCACGGCAAGGATCGCGGACAAAACCTGAACCGACGTCCAGGTCGCCTTGAGCAGGCTGCCGAACAGCCAGAAGACGATCTGTTGCAGCACTTCGGGGGCCGCCATGAATTGCAGCAGCGATTGCAGCGACTGGAACAGGAAGAGCACCGCTATGCCCGCCAGTACCAGCATCTCGGGCGAGGCGCCGCGCAGGTGCGCGACGAGGTAGACAAGTCCAGCTGCGACCAGCGTGGCGGCAAAGGCCGCGAGCGGTACGCCGATCCACATCGCCACCGGCAGTGCCGTGCCGAACAGGATCACCAGTGCTGCGCCGAAACCGGCAGCGGCGGAAAAGCCCAGCGTATAGGGGCTGGCCAGAGGGTTATTAAGGATGGTCTGCATCATCAGCCCGGCGATCCCCAGGGCAGCCCCCACCAGTGCAGCCATCAGGGTCTGCGGCATGCGAAGATGCCACAGGATAGTCGCGAGGCGGCGGTTCTCTGCATCCGGGCCATCGCGCAGGCCCTTCAGGACATCGGACAAAGGCAGACCGGCGGGACCGGTCACAAGGTCCACCACCATCAGGGCCGCCAGGATGGTGAGGGCGGCACAGACCGCCCCCATCCGGGTGATGCGGGTGCGGTCGAAACCGCTCCCTTCACTTACCGCGATACTCATTCTGCCTGCATCATGAAGGTGCCCTCGGGCGTGATCGGCAGCCAGTCGGCGTAGAACTTCGCCAGTTCGGCCTGCGGGTCGACATCGGCAAAGGTCGCCGGGTGCATCGCCTTTCCAAGGAAACGGAAATAGGTAAAATCAGACAGCGTGCGCGAGCCGCCGTGATAGATGCCGTAGACCTTGCCGTTTTCGACTGCGGGCAGGTCTGACCAGCCGGGGCGACCGAGATAGGCACCGATGCGTTCGTTCGCGAGCGCCTTGTCCGCGCCAAAGCCCAACGGGACCGAGGCAGGACGGTTCAGCCATTCAGAGCCGGAGAGAAGGATCACCTCGGGCGCTTGGGACAGCACGTATTCCGGGGAAAGCGGCCCCCAGTTCTCGATCTGGCCATTGGCGATGTTCTGCCCCTTGAGCCGGTCGACAACTCCGCCCCACATGCCGCCTGCATAGGAGTTTCCGACCTCGTCCGGCCCTTTCTGCGCCAGCTCGACATAAACTTTTGGTGCCTCAGTTGACTGCTCTACCCGCGCAGCAGTGTCTGCTGTCATCTCGGCATAGAGCGTCGCGAGCGTCTCGGCGCGCTCCTCAGTGCCCATCGCCATCCCCAGCGCGCGGGTCGAGGCCAGGTGCGCCTCAAGCGTCTGGGCGTTGTAATCGAGTACGAGTACGGGAATATCCGCCGTATCGAACTGCGCCGCGCTTTCACCAAGCGCGTCGTACTGCCAGCCCGCAAGGATCACCAGATCCGGGTCTGCGGCGATGGCGGCCTCGATGGACATGGTGCTGTTTTCTGTGTCGCCCACATCGGGCAGCTCAGCCAGCTGTGGAAAGACTTGCGTGTAGGCGTCCCATTGTTTCGGGCGCCAGTCGGCCCAAGGCCCGCGCGACAGGCCGACCAGCTTGTCCACCGCGCCGTCGCCGACGACAGCGAGGTAATCCTCGTAGTAAAACCCCAGCAGCACGCGTTCCGCCGGAGCGTTGAGCGTAAGGGTGCGGTCGCGCAGGTCGGTGATGGTGATCTCGGCCCATGCGGCGGTGGTCAGCAGCGTGGCGATGCAGGTTGTCAGTGCAAGTTTCATGGTTTCTCCCTGTGTCATGAAAAGGTCAGGCGGCGACGCGTGCAGGCGCATCGCCGGTCAGCTCGTGAAGGGCTACGGCATCCAGAACGCGGACGCGGGTCGGTAGCGGCATGGCAATCAGCCCCGCCTTTTCCAGCGCCCGCATCTGCCGCGAGACGGTTTCCAGCGTCAGGCCGGTCAACTGTCCCAGATCAGCGCGGCTCATCGGCAGGTGCATCTCGTCCGGTCGCCCGTGGCGCTGATGGAAGGAGACCAGCATTGAGGCCACGCGTTCGCTGGCAGTCTTGCGCCCCAGCAGCAGCTGCCAGTCCTGCGCCTGTGCCAACTGGTCCTGTATCAGATGCAAGAGGTTCAGCTGCAGCCGGGGAATGGCGCTGGCCAGTTCCTCGAATGTGCGTTGGTCGCAGGTCATGACCTCGGTCTCACCGACGGCGGTCAGCGTGCATTTGGCACGGACGCAGCCCTGCGGCGCCAGCGCTTCGTTGGCAAAGGTCAGGGCCAGCAGATGCGTGCGACCCTGCGGCGTCGGCCTGTCCTCGCGCAGCATGCCGGACCGGACGATCCCCATGAAGGGCGCATCCACGCCCTTGCAGGCCAGTGCTTCGCCATCACGGTAATTTTCGGTTGTGAATTTGCGCTGGATACTGCGCATCTCGGCAGACCTCATTCCCCGGAACAGGGCGAGTCTTGAGGCAATTCTGAAGGCTCTGTGGTCAGGCCACGGGTGTATCATCGCAGTCATGCTGGTTTCCTTGTCTTTGACTGTCGGGCAAGGGGCGCGGGGCCCCGGCTGAAGGATCAGACGGGAAGAGGCGGCGCGCGGCTGCGATGTTGATTTGGAAGATCTAGCGAAACTGGACGTTGCGCCGAACCTGTTGGCAGCGCCAAAGGTCGAAGCGGCATTTGGATCAAAAGACCGACGTTCGAAGAGGGCATGGTCCCGGCGATGCTGACTTGGACGCAATGCGGCCCGCCGTGATCGTCCTGGGCAGGCTGATCATCCTCAGCAGGGATGATCTCGCCCGCATCGGTGAGCCAGACCTCCTGCGTGCCGTCGGGCGTGCAAAGCACCAACCGCATGCCTTCGGGGCCTTGAGCGCGCATAAGCCCGTCCGGCACGGTGGACGAGCCGAGCAACGCCAAGAGCAGCAGCGCGCGTGTTATGAGACTGAGAAAGAACAAGGATCAGGGGCCGAAATGGTCCATTCAGGAACGACCCAGCCTGTCGGCGGGATCGCCCATGAACGCCGGTTCTACCTTATTCCCGTAGAGCGCGCAGTGACGTCACAGGTGGCGGCAAGAGCCGCAATAAGAGCGATATTCATGGATGTCTCCAGAGTCTGCTCCGGCGCACGGGCCGGATTTTTCACCAATAGGTCGGGAAAATTCAGACGGTCGGAGGCGCTCGTGCCGGGCGTGCTGCTTCGGCGGTGAGGGCGTTCAGAACAGGTGGCTGCGGCACCCAATCGGCCGGATCACAAGACAATTCGGCAAGGATGAGGGCAACAGCTGGCTCTGGCAGGGAGATAGCCGAATGCAGTCGGCAGGCGTCACAGGTTTGCGTGCTGTCGGCATCCTCGAAATCTCCACAGATCGACGAGATGTCCAGCCCATAGGTTTGGGCATAATCCAGTGCAGCCTGCTGTTCCGGTGTTGCAAAGCGATGCGCAAAACCCGACGTTGCCAAGGCAACTGTCAGCAGCACGGCCAGCGTGCGGAGCCACCAGATGGAGTGCATTACCTTCATATCAAAGGTCGATAGCAGAACCGGTGTAAATCGCAACCGCGCAACTTCAGCTGCGACAATGCGGACATCGGCACGAGGGGCGACCCGGATCCGTGCGCCGGGGTAACTTTGGCGCATACAGCGTCATTTGCAAACTCAGCCTTTCAGCCGGTTGAAGCCGGGCCTATTCGGCGCGTGGCGGCATCAAAAAAGCGCCCTTCGTCGCACATGCGGCCTTGGAACATGTCAGATGGACCGTTCAGCGGGGCAAGATGGAGGAAAATGCGTGCAGGGAAGTTATTGGCTCGCTGCATCTCTGTACCTATAGCGTCTTAGACCCCTGAAATTACCGATAAGAACCAATGCGAGGCACCTTCATTCTGCATGAAGCAGAACGAAGGTGCGCCAAAGCTATTTCCAGGCGGGGGGAAACAGACTATTCCGCTGCTATTGCGCGCGCGTCGGCGGATTGATCCTTGAAGCGTGACCATTCCAAGTCGCCGCAATAGCGCCAAGCCAGCTTGCCCTCGTCATCCATTGCGATGAGGTGCAGCCAGCCATTGTCAAACAAGGCGCGGACGCCGGGATGGCGCCGCAGGATCTCGGACATTGCTTCGCGCGGAGCCTCTACGATTACCGACAGGCGTAGCGGATCGTGCTGAAAGCCGTAGCCGTCATGCACTGACTGCCACGGCAGACCCGGACGCGGGGCGCCCGTGTTGCCTTCCTGAACGCCGATACCGCCCACTACGTTGTGGAGCAGCTTGTTGCCGCCACCGAACAAGCCCGGCGCTACGGTTGAACCGTAATACTGAAGGCTGATCCAGCTGGCGACCACGACGGGCGCCGTCAGGATCAATTCAAGCACGCCAAAGCCATCATCCCGCCGCCAGTCGTAATTATGCAGGAAAGCCTGCCCGGACAGATCTGCCCCATCGGTTTGGTGGCGCGGCGCGGCGATAAAGGCACGGCATCCGGCCAGGCCCCATTCGGGGCGGGTTTCGGCCCAGTCCCGCGCCCGCTGCGCGACATGTGCTGCGCCCGCGGCGCGCGGCAGGCGCTGGGAACGCTCCGCCCGGGCGAGCGCTCCGGCGGCGGCAAGCCAGGCCTTCAGTTGGGTAAGGTCAATGGGCGTTTCCGGCGACAGATCCTGTTCAAACAGGGTCACTTTGTCGGTGGTCGTATGGTGCAGCGCGGGCAGGAATGCCGTATCCGAAGGGATATCGATCCCGTCGTCACGCAACCCAGTCCGGACGTCCTGATTATTCAACAGGCTCGCCAACAGGCGGGCATTCACGTCCCCGGCGTGACCGCCACAAGCGCCACACTGCAGGGCGCTTTGATGAGGATTGTTGGTGACATCGGCGCCGTGGCCGACCAGCAATACGATCGGCGCAAATTCATCCGTGAGAGACATGGCGGTCAGCACCGATTTCGCCATTCCAACACGGGTTTCGAGATCAAGCGCAGGATCCATCACCGGCGCAGGGTCTTCCGCGGTTTTATTGCCGAGGCCGAGAGCATCCCGGACAAGCTTGCCTGCATAAAGCGGCCCCGACGCCTCGACAAAGGCAAAGGACGACACTGCGGCCAGCTTGAACCGGCCCCAGGCGCGTTTGGCCCGGGCGCCATAGCGGCGGTTCAGGTTTGCCGTTTCGGGTTCGGCTGCCTGTGAATTCAGCCCCGGCTGCAAGAGAACCGGACCGCGCAATTCTGTCACATCCGATCCGGCCGCCTTATGGGCGCTGGCCAGACCAAAGAAACCGGCAAAGCCGATCGTCTCGATGCTTTCATCCTGCGCTTCCAATGCGCGGCGGAAGACTTCCGAACGCACATCGATACAGAAGGCCGCCTGCACGGCCGGGCGCGCCTCGCCCTTGCGCGCTGAACCGCAGGACAGCCTGTCGGCCAGCACGCGCTGCTCGGCCCGTTCTGCGGCCTCCTGCAGCACCGCATCGATGACAAGATCCCGGGGCGGAGTAACTGGGCTCTGATGGGCCGCGACCACATCTGCCCAACGTGCTGCAATCTGGTCTTCGTAGAGCTCGAACAGTGCTTCGTCGAAGACCATGCGGATGGCCAGAAGTTCGGTCACGCTGCTGTCCGCTGTGCCTTCCAGTTCCGCCTGCCACAATAGATAGCGCCCATATTGCGCCCATCCGCCCAACGTCATCAGCCAGCGGTGGAACGCGGTGGGCGCAGCAGCAGTGGTGACGCCAAGCCTTTCCGAAGCGCGGCCAATAGCGCGCCAATGCGAACGGTTGGTGTCAGCAACAAAAGTGCAAAAGCCCGTAAGCCCCTGAATCTCGGGCGTCAGATCGCGCGAGGCGAAGTCGCGCCAAGCCCTGAAGGGGCCACCGCTGCCTGCCTGTTTCCAGAGTGCCTGCCCCTGATCGAAGTGACTGGCGGCCCAAACGCCGATGCGGTCATCAATAAGCCCGGGCCAGTCGATGCCGGAGACATCCGCTGCCAGTTCTGCCACGGTAGGAAGGGCTTTGGGCGCGGGGCTCTCATCGTCGAGAGACGCTTTCAGCTCCTGCAGGCTTGGCACGTTGAACTGGCCTTTGATCGAAGCCAATGCCTCCTTCAGATCTGTGTCGCAAATTTCGCCCGCGTTGATTTTGCCTGCCCAATGCGTACGTGGTGGGATCGCCCGGGCGCCCCCGACCCGCGCGAGACGCGCGGCGGTGACTGCAAGCGGCTCATCGCTCTGACCCAGAAACGGGTTCACTGCGACATTGGCAGATAGAGGGAACAACGGCGGGATCGCCTTGGCAGCCGTGTTGGCCTCTGCGACGAGCTCCAGCAGGGCGGCGGGGTAGGTCTCGAGTTTGGCAAACATGAGGTCGGTTCCTTTCAGGCTGCAGACCGCTTGGACCATCCGTCCAGAAGCTTGTCGAAGATTGCATTGGCATAAAGGCCGTTGGTCAGGTGCACGCGCAGACCTGTTGCGGCCGGGTGCGATGCCCACAGGGGGAAGGTCGCCTGTGCCACAGCGACCACTCCGAAACTGATCAGAGCGAGCAGGATCAACGCCCATTCCAGCGGGCCGGGGTTTGGGGTCGGAGGCAGGCTGCCAGCGGTCAGAGACTGGGCGATAACCTGAAGGGCGAAATAGCTCACCGACGTCACCAGCGCGTAGACCACGATGCGCTGCGTCAGCGCGCGCGGCGCCGCATCGGCAAAGCCCTGCGCCAGCAAGTAGGCGACACCAAAGATCAGGATGACGCCCAGGGCGATGGCCTGAACCGACTTGCCATCAAACCCAATAACGACGCCAACCAGACCATAGATCGCTATGGCAGTGACAAAGGCTTGCAGGACGTTGCGGGCGCTCGGAACCGCAATCGGGCCAGGGCGGGCGATGGCCGCGACATTGCGCACTGCCTCACCGGAGCTGAGGAAGGCATGCGCCTTGTAGAGCGAATGCGCCACGATATGCAGCAAAGCCAGCGGGAACAGCGCCAGGCCGCATTGCATGATCATGAAAGCCATCTGCGCGATGGTCGACCAGGCCAGCGAAGTCTTGACCGCCGGTTGGGTCAGCATCACCAGACCACCAAACAGTGCGGTGAACCCTCCTAGCATGACGAGAAGCGCCATAACACCCGGGGCCAGCAGCATCACGTCGGCAAAGCGGATCAACAGGAAGCCGCCCGCATTAATGACGCCCGCATGCAGCAGGGCAGAAACCGGCGTGGGCGCCTCCATCACCTCGGTCAGCCATCCGTGTATCGGGAATTGCGCCGAGGCTAATACGGCCGACAGGGCAAGCAGGAGAGCTGCTCCCATAGTCAGCCAATCGGCCTCAGCGCTGGCAAGAAGCGTTTCGATATCAGTGGTCCCGGTTGCCGCGATCAGCAAGATCACGGCACCGGCCAATGCGCCCTCGCTCAACCGTGCGACGATGGCTTTCTTGCGGGCGGCGCGCTGCGCTGTTGCGCGTTCAGGATAAAACAGCAGCAACCGGTTCAGCGACAGGCTGGTCAGCGTCCAGGCCGCGAACAACTGAAAGAGATTGCCTGACATGACCAGCAGCAGGACGGCGGCCAATGTCGCAGACATCCAGCCCGTGAAGGCGCCTTGCCGATCCTCACCGTCCATGTAGGTCCTGGAATAGCGCAGCACGATCCAGCCGATGAAGCTGACCAGAACCAGCATCACCGCGCTCACCGCATCGAGCCGCACCGACAGTCCAACACCGAATAACCCGATCAGGGCCGAGGTGCCGGAGCCTTTGACCACAAGGAGCGTTGCAGCCACGGCCGCCATCGCGAATGCTGCGAATGCAGCGGCCTCGGTCAGGGCAGGCACCCGTCTGGGGCGTTTCCCGGGATGGCGCGCCGCATAGAACGCGGCCACCAGCAGGACGAGCGGGCTCAGAAGGGGTAAAAACAGATAAGCCATCATCGGACTCCTTTGAAATTCGCGGTCAGCGACCTTTCGCAATGGCTTAGGGGAGTCTGCTTGATAGTAAAAATTCATTGTTTTTTATTGTATGTTCTATAAAATCTAACGAATGCCGTTGAACTATCACCATCTCCGTTACTTTTGGGCCGTCGCGCACGACGGCAACCTGACGCGCACGGCGCAGCGGCTGAACCTCTCGCAATCCGCTTTGTCAGTTCAGATCAAGCAATTGGAAGAACGGCTTGGTCACGCTCTGTTCGACCGGCGCGGGCGACAATTGCACCTGACCGAAGCTGGGCGGATCGCGCTGGATCACGCGGATGCAATTTTCTCGACGGGACAGGAACTTGTCGCGACCCTTGAAGGCACGGTGCGGGATCGCAAGGCGCTGCGCGTCGGCGCGCTTGCAACCCTGTCGCGCAACTTTCAGATCGGCTTTCTTAGGCCGATCCTGTCACGTCTGGATGTCGAGGTCATTCTGCGTTCAGGCAGCCCGACCGAATTGCTGGAAGGATTGGGAACGCTAAACCTTGACCTGGTGCTGATGAACCGCCCGCCCCCGGACGACAGTCTGACGCCTTACGAAACCCATCAGATCGGAGAGCAGGAGGTCAGCATCGTCGGCGCGCCCGAGCGGCTTGATCCGGAGCGCCCGATCCGCGATTTGCTCGCCGAGCAACCGTTCATTCTGCCAACCACCGACAGCAGCGTGCGCACCGCATTTGACGCGATGGCCAGCCGGTTGTCCGTACGTCCGCAGATCGCCGCCGAGGTCGACGATATGGCGATGATGCGTCTTCTAGCCCGGGAAAACATCGGGTTGGCGCTGGTCGCACCGATCGTCGTGAAAGACGAATTGACCTCGGGTCGGCTTGTCGAGGCCAAAGAACATCCCCGGATCAAGGAAACCTTTTTCGCCATCACCCAGCGACGGCGGTTTCCGAATGCTCTGGTTCAGGATCTTCTCGAAAGGAATGCCGGTTCCGCAGCCTTGTCCTGAAGTGCAAACATGCGTGCAATCTGCGGACTTTCGAACTTCCTAGGGTTGTTTTTGTAATGCTTCCAGGAAACTCGATTTCATTGGTTTTGTCGACAAGACGGCTGCTTTTTCTTAATGAGAGATCGTAGCATGTCCGCTGCAGGGGCAGATCGGACGTGCGGCGGCGCGGCTGCCCGATCGCAGATAAAACCGGGCAGACTTTTTCGCCGGATGGCGTCAGCCCGCCCATCCACGACATGCATGAGAGGTTCAGCGAAGGTTCTGCCGCAGGCGCAATAGATCATGCTGGGTTTTCTGGAAGCGGACCTTCGGATCAGCGACACCGAGCAAGGACACGTGCGTTTGGCTTGAAGGTCAGCGTTGCGCAGGACGCACCAAGTGAAAAGTCGATGGATCTGGCGATGCGATGGACGCCCGTGAAAGTCAATTTGGATCAGTTAGATGAGGCAGACACAGTGCTCGACAACGTCGTTTTGAAAGACCTGCTGGGAAAGGAGGCTACCGACCCGCCATTGCTGCGAGAGGGAGGCCGAACCTGACGGTACCGGAAGAACGGCGGGAGGCAGTACTCATTGCAATGTGGGATCATGACATCCCGAAGCGCAGTGCTTTGACTTATCCCGCTGCATTGACCAAGTGCGGAAAGACAAAACGACTGTGCGATCAACATGAATGAGCGCGTTGCGCACTGTCGCAATGCGCGTCTTGACCAGAGCATTCCTAACGCAAAGATGATCTTACTTTACATTTAATTAATCGCATCGAGCGCAGCGCTAACGGAAAATATTAACGCACGCGCTTAGGATTTAACTATTTGTTAATATTTGGGTTGTTCAACCCTGGATTGCAAAATGTTAAATTCTGGAGATACTAATGACATCACCCAACACCGTAACCGCACCTTCTGCTGGCGGCACAGCGTTTGGAGACGAAGGTGACAACCTAGTCCAAGGGTCATTGTTTGACGATACCCTTAACGGCGCCGGAGGAAACGACACGCTGACGGGCGGAGCCGGGAATGACACCTTCCAGGCGGATCTTCTCTGGAACGGTATGGACTACGACGGGTTTGGCGCCGAAGTCATTACGGATTTCTCTGACGGCGATGTGCTGGAGTTGAACAGCTTTGGTCCGGGTGCTGCCGTGACGATCTCGCTCGAGCATGTGGGCAACGACACGATCCTGACCCTTGGGGCGGGCACCTCCTATGAGAGCACGGTAACGCTGCAGAACTATCACCTGCACAGCTCGTTTCTGCCGCAGAACGGGACGTTCGACGGGAGCTTCTCCATCGTCGGGGACAGCTATAGTGTTGCAACGGATGACTATATTGTCGGCAGCGACGGTGGTGTTGATCAGCTCTATGGCAATGCTGGCAATGACACGCTGGTTGCGGGCGATTCTGGTGGGGATTTCCTGTTCGGCGGATCGGGCGATGACAGCCTGATTGGCGGAAGCGGCTCGGATCAGCTCTCCGGCGATGATGGCAATGACACGCTGCGTGGCGGCGAGGGGTCCGATA
>NZ_JAXGFT010000025.1:0-34801 GCF_041008785.1 Pseudophaeobacter sp. 1A16562
GTAAATACCAAAAAATCTCTCTAACGATCATAACCAACAACCTCCGCGGGATGGAGCAGCCCGGTAGCTCGTCAGGCTCATAACCTGAAGGTCGCAGGTTCAAATCCTGCTCCCGCAACCAACGTTTCCGACCAAGCCCCTGCAAAAAGCGGGGGCTTCGTCGTTCCAGCGCCACCGCAGGCCAGAATACCTGCCAAATCACCCTCCAGATGCATCCGGTGACCTCCAGGCGCAGCTGCGTCCGGTTCCATCCGCACACTGGAAATCAATCCGCGCAGAGCCTCCGCTGAACGCGTCTTCAGGTCCGGGTCGTTCAGTGTGGCCGTGAGATTGATCACCTGCGTCTTGAACCGCTCCGCAACTTCCGGCGTCATCGGCGGGGTGGGGGCAAGCTCCGCAGCTTCTAGGATCTGCTGCTGCTCAAGCTTGCGTTGCTCCAGGTCCAACAGCTTCTCCTTCATCATTGGCGTATAGAGGCCATCTTCGATTGCTGCCATGAGGCCCGCGATCTTCTTTTCGATGCCTGCGAGGGCCGTGGTTGCAGCCTTCCGGGTCGCGTCAGCCGTATCAGTGACCTCTTTGTAGGCACTTTTGTATTCCGCAACATAGACCTCCACGAGTTCAGGGGTGAGCAGGCGGTGACGCAGGCCGGAAAGAACCCGTTCTTCGACGGCGTCTCGGCGGATAGTGGTGCGGTTGGTACAGACAGCGTCGCCCTTGTTGCGGCTAGCAGCACAGCCGTAGCGGGTCTTGTTGATGAGAGTATAGCTGGCGCCACACTCCGCGCAGCGCAGCAGGCCCGAGAGCAGATAGGTTGGGCGGCGTGCCTCTTCCGTTCTGCGGCGCGTGTCCCGCGCTCCAGTCGGGTTGAGAGCGTTGCGTACAGACGCTTGCCGGGCTTTCACGGCTTCCCACAGGTCCTGATCGACGATCTGAAGTCCCGGCACATCAACGGTGATCCACTGCTCGGGAGGGTTCATGCGTGCTTGGCGCTTTCCCGTGGCCGGATCCTTGATAAAGTGTTGCCGGTTCCAGACACGGCGGCCGATATAGAGCTCGTTGTTCAGAACCCCCGTGCCACGTTTGACATTGCCGTTGATCGTCGACGGGTTCCAATTGCCACATCCCTGGCCCCTCTTCGGTCCAGGCACGTTTTGACGGTTCAGGCGTGCCGCGATCTCGCGCGGGGAGTGACCCTCGGCATAGTCGTGAAAGATCCGGCGGATGATGTCCGCCTCACCTGCTTCGATCCGCAGATCTCCAGTAGACAGTGTCCCGTCGCCTAGGACCTCACGGTCAGGGCGGTAGCCGTAACTTAGACCACCAGCCGACTTGCCCTTTACGATACGGCCAGAGAGGCCCCGGTGTGTCTTCTGTCCTAGGTCTTTGAGAAGCATGGCATTCATTGTTCCCTTCAGCCCGATATGCATCTCGTTGACCGCGCCCTCGGACAGTGTCACGATTTGCACGTCGTGAAAGTTGAGGGTTTGGTGTAGCCGGGCGATATCGGCCTGATTGCGACTCAGTCTGTCCAAGGCTTCCGTGAGGACGATGTCACAAGCACCCATCTCGGTCGCGCCCTGTAGCTGTTTGATGCCGGGGCGCATTAGAGAGGCGCCAGAGGTCGCCGCATCGGAAAACTCCGCAACGACTTCCCAGCCTTCGCGGGCTGCATATGCCCGGCACAGGCGCAGCTGGTCTTCGATGGAAGACTGCTGTTGCAGGTCTGAAGAATAGCGCGCGTAAAGCGCAACGCGGAGAGAGGGGGTAGAGTAGTTCATGTGGCACCTTCCTTCGGGGAGGTTAAAGCTTCAGTTCAAGCGCCGCGCAGGGCGGCAAAATCAGCTTGTGCCTGACGACGCGCCATTGCGCGCACCAGGGCCACAATCTCAGGATGAAGACCGCGCGGAGTTTTTGCAAGGGAAATTGGGCGGCGCTTTTGAGGGGCCTCTGTGATGGCACCGATTGTCGTCGGGAGAATTTGTTGTGTCATGGGCGGCTCGTCATCTGCTCGTTTCCTTGTGAGCAGAGTACCAGACGGTGGGGGAATTCCTGGATAGTAAAGTCAGTTTCCGGCTCCGGATTTTGGGGATAACCGGCTGAAAAATATATAGAACTCCTGATTGGAAAAACTATTTCCGAACATGTCGTGCCAAGGATCAAGATTGCAGCACGGTCGCCAGGTGGGCAGCATCCATTTGCCGGGGAGATTCTCTATGGTTTGCCCCCTCATCTTCAGGGCCAGATTCTTCAGAGCGAGATATCCCGCAAACAGTTCCGTGAATCCTATTGAGCCGGATGCAAAGCGGTGGGCTTGCCACGGTGGAAGCGGCAAGCCCGTTTTTTGTTACTGTGGATGGATTGTGGCCGTAGAGGAGTCGACCTGCTCGGCTGCTGACGGTGCGAGGTTTCCCAGCCAGGGGCGCAGATCTGCGGTATCCATCTCCCGGACGCTCAACAAATGCTCGGCCAGACGTGCCAGCTGGTCGCGGTGCGGATCAAGGAGGCTCTGTGCCCGTCGTTCAAACCGGTCAAGTTTGACCCGGAGGCGATCACGCTCATCCGGAGTGAGATGCTTCATGACTGCCGGTCCCATCCAGCCGTTGCCGTGAATGCCAAGCCCGACTTCGCGATCGCAGGCCAGCTGCAACTGCGTGGCCTGCTGCAGATCGCTGCCATCCCCACCACCGGCGCCAGCGCTGATGTCTCCAAGGAGGATCCGTTCGGCGGCACGCCCGCCAAGCAGGATCGTCATCTCGTCCTCGAACTCGCAGAGGGTTCCCTCATAAACGGCAGATGGCCGAATGGTCTGGCCCCCATTCTTAGAGATTGTCACACTTTCAACAGGAGCGGCGCTGAGCAGTGTGGCCACCAGGGCATGACCGCATTCATGGATGGCGATGCGGCGCTGGCGTGCCTTGGCCCGTGGCGTTTCTTTCGGCATCTGGGCCATTACCCAGGCGGTATCGCAGCTGCGTCCCGCACGCCGGGCGCTTGCGCGAGCCGCCCGCAAGCTCGCGTCGATCTCCGCAGGCGTCTGACCAGCGAAGGCCCGAGCCAGTTCGATTGAGTTGTGGTCCGTGGGAAGGGCGCGTTCCAGCATGTGCTGGATTTGCGCGAGCGGCGGGCGGCCAAGCTCGGCATGACGGTCGAACCTGCCTGAGCGTAGGATCGCAGGGTCGAGATTGTTTGGATGGTTGCAGGCACCGATTAGCAGCACACCCTCGTCCCGCATCAGTGCGTCTACCTCCGCCAGGAATTGGTTGATGACATTGCGCCGGTAATTGCTGCCGTGACGGTCGGATGTATCACGGGCTCCTGCCGAGTCGATCTCATCGATAAACAGAACCGAGGGCTTGTTGCGGGCGGCTTCGGTGAAGCTTTTTCTCATAGCGCCAAGCATGTCGCCGAGGTGTCCGCAGCTCTGCCAGCCGCCAAATGAAGCTTCGATGAGAGGGACGTCGGCCGAGGCCGCGATGGCCCGCGCGAGAACGGATTTACCAACCCCTGGCTCGCCGCTGATCAGGAGGGAATGCGGGATCTCGGTCCAGTGTGCTTTGCCGTCGTGCCATGCCGTCAGGTCTTCGACGATGTCCCTTGCCGCTTGGTGCGCAGGGGAGGCCCCCTTGATGTCGGTGAGTGTCAGGGCTCCGTTGTCGGCTTGCGAAGCCTGCAGGATCTCTGCCAGCTTGCTGGCTGCAGCCCCAGCATTCGGCGCGCGCAGGGCGGCAAGAAGGACCTGCTCGTCCATCGCTTGCAGTGCTGCACTGTGCGGTAGCAGCGGCGCGACACGCGCACGGTCGATCTTACCTGTGGCGCTGTGGGTCTGTTCCAGCAGCATCAACATCATATCCTGATCAACAGGCGCCAGTCGAACAGGCTTCGGCAGGATGCGCTTCAGATCAGGATCAAGCCGAGGCCCCTCCGGCCACAGGACAAGCAGTGGATGGGGCTGGGCGAGTGATCCGAGAAGCCGGTGTTCGAAGTCGCGCATACCTGCGAGACAGATCGTGCCCTCTCTACCGACCGTTGGACGGATCAGCTGCAACACCTGTTCTTCGCCTCTTCGAGCGGCATAGGTTTGGGCCGTCCAGCTCGGCGGTAGAAACACCCGGCCGATCTGCGTACATGCGATATCAAGTTGGCTTGTGGGGATCTCATCGATGACCATGACGCCATGCGGTGCGAGTGACGTTGCGCAGAAGTTCTGATGTGTGCCGAAAGTGGCGGCCAGACGCAGGCACATCAGGATTGTGCTGGGCGCAGTATAGTGCTGCGGCATGTCATTACCATCAGCGTCAATCGCCCAGCCATCGGCCCCTGTCTCGCTCAGTGTATACAGCTCTTCGTTGTCGAGCCGTTGCATTGCCGGGAGATCATCAAGTGCCTCCAAAAGGGTCTGCGCTGGTAGCTCCTGCGCCGGAATTTTCCGGTTCTCGTCCTCGGCGTCGTAGCTGGTGTCGCGTTCCGCATGCTGGAGACGGCGGAGAATGAAGCGGGCATAGGGGTGCCAGGTCGGTGTGTGGGACATGGGTGTCCTCCATGAGTTCAGGATCGGCCAGGGCCGGTGAAAAGATTGGGGGGTGACGGAGATCAGGCCTCGACTGGGGGAAGAGCGTCGAGCATGCCCAGAATGATGGGCTGTAGGTCGGAGGAATAGATCTCGGACTTCACGCGGAGCCACTGACTGTAGTGACCTGGCGGAATGATGCTCTCTACATGATCGCGCTTCAGCGTCGCGTGCATCGTCTTTTCCAGGCACAGTGCTGTGTGGCCACTCTGAACAGGAACACTGCGCAGGATCTGGGCCCGCAGATCAGGGCTGCGCTTGAGTTGATAATGCAACCGGCTTTCCGGGTTCCGGGAAAAACCCAGCTTCACAAGCGGCGCCATGTTGGGCAGCTCAAAGCGCATACAGTAGATGTAGCTCGGCGCCGAAGCCCAACCCTCACCGCAGGCTTCACAATTGAAGCGACCTGACCGCATGTTCACCCGCGCAACCTCCTGCACATGGCCACAGCTGTGGCGATAGCGGCGATAGTTTGGGCCGCGATCCTTTGCAGGGCCGATCAGGGTCCAGCCTTGCGCGAGTGCTTCCTTCTTTTCCTTGTCGCGATGACAGTGTTCACACCGGTGGGCGCAGTCGTCGGCAGCGATCCGTCTGATCAGCACGAATTGCCGACGCAGTTCATGCCCGCAGGGCGCCTGGTAGACGCCGACATGACGGTCATCGGGGTCGCGCCCCAGCCAGGTTAAACCTGCTGCGGAGGCATCTTCTTGCCATCGCGCTTCAATGCAGTGTGGGCACAGGGGCTGGTTGTTCATCAGAACGTAGAGTTTGCTCATGTGTGTTGCCTCGCAACTGCGGCAGCGCAGCAGCAGGTGGTAACGGTCTGTGATACGCTGCAGGATATCAAAGCCCTTGCTCGCGGCGGTCTCGCGCCAATGCGCGTGGATGGTAAGCGGGAAAGTGGGTTTTGCGGATTGGGTCATGAAAAGCTCCAGTCAGGCAAAAGGGCAGGGGGCGGCAGGCGCGCAATGCGCCAGCCGGTGAAAATCCGAAATTGGACAGGACATGACGGACGCAGGCGGGGAGGTCCGCTGCGGGGTCAGGTGTTGTCTGGGGAAATTGGGGCCGGGTTAGGTCGGCGCGAAACCGGGCGCCGTCGCGGCCATCTCCACGATGGCATCAACGTGCCAGGCAGCCCGGTTCAGCGCCTGGCGAACACCGGGAACTGAAGTGGTGAAAAGGTCCCGATGCTCATACATCAGCCGCTGGAAATGCAGAGCCTCGTCCGGGTTCTGCGTTTCGATGAGGAAGTGCATCAGCATGGCCATGCGCTGCAACGGCTGATCATTGGCCGAGGTAGTCGGGGCGGAAAAAATATCCGACGCCAGCCGCAGGCAGTCTTGCCACTGGTTCTCCGCCGCCTCCACAAAACCGCTGCTTGCGGGATCCCAGCTCATGGAGTGCGACAGATCGCGCTCCATCTCGATCGCCGCGTCTACGGATTCGATCAGCTCAGCGAATGTCCGGAAGATTGGGGTGTCCCATTGGT
Organism: Pseudophaeobacter sp. 1A16562; assembly: GCF_041008785.1. Lineage (NCBI taxonomy): Bacteria > Pseudomonadati > Pseudomonadota > Alphaproteobacteria > Rhodobacterales > Roseobacteraceae > Pseudophaeobacter > Pseudophaeobacter sp. 1A16562. Next base: position 6,060 of record NZ_JAXGFT010000025.1, read on the forward strand.
CGGCAATCGGGGCCGCCAATGCAGGGTGCAGGTCTTTTGCCGCGCTCGCGCGCGTGGTAACAGCTGCGATAGTCATAGTGGTCTCCTTACCCGAGATCAGTGTGATTAGGGCGGAGAGGTGGTAACGACACCTCTACCGTCCGCATATTGAGCATATGCGTTATTTTGAGGTGTTGTCAATATACTGCATATCGCTTATTCGGGGTTTATGGCTAAGCAAACTGTATACCCGATCAAAAAGCTGGTTAACCTGACTGAAGAGCAGGCAACTCGCATCGCAGACTTTCGCTTCGCTCAAAGACTGCAGTCAGAGAACGAGGCCATCCGGCGTTTGATTGAAATAGGATTGGATGCAAGCGCCAAGCCCAGCGGCGAAGATTGACCTAGTGTTCATCGCATAAGTGATCAGGAACCGCCTTCCTAACGCCGCCGAACAACCTTCTCCCCACCCAGATTATCGAAAAACAATAAGGCATCCGTGGCCCCCGGCAGGGCGGGTCCAGCAGGCTGCTGGCCGCAGGAAGCTTTTAGAGGCGAAGGCCGAGAACAAGCTGACGAGGAGGGGATCGACGGGGGTATCCCCCTCGCGAACAGGTAAGTTGAAATTCCAGGGCTCAGCCTGGGATTGCAACTTGCCTAGTGAGTAAAAGTCTCACAAATTCAAAAAAAGTGTATCGGGATTTTCTTCGTCTTCGCGCAGAATCGGATCAGAGAAATAGATCCGAGCAGTAAGATGACCGTACAGCCCCAGTTTACCCAAGCCCAGCCTGTCAATCTGAAAAAGCCGCCCATCGTTCTGCGGTTCTCTGGGCTTTGGCCTCATACGCTGCGCCGGTTTAGGTTCCACGATGAACGTCGCGGTGGGGATCTGGGGCATGTTGATTTGGGCCGCACAACGGCCAACGAGATTCTTGTTGGTGATGAGAATTGGGATCAGGTCATCCGTGAAGAAATTGCACAGATGAAGCAGCATAACTTTGAGCAGCATCTTGCAGCTCTTCAGGAGAAATCACGGAAATCGGAGGCGCGCAGGGTTGAGGAGGCGGGGCCAGTCAATCCGTGGCGTGCCAGCAAGGAGGGACCTCTCAGGGAAGGGATCTTGACCGTCAACAAGGATTGGTTTGGCGGAAGTGGGCAGGCTCAGTGGGATCCGCAACGTGTGGAGGAGTTCAAGCGGATCGCGCTTGAGTTCCTGCGTCGGAGTTTCCCTGATGGTCAGCTGCGTTACGCGTCGATGCATATGGATGAAGAAGCCCTGCACATCCATTTTGTTGTTGCGGTCTGGGTTGAAAAAACATCCGCCAATCGTGGCCATCAAATCCTGCTGCAGCCATCGGAAAACCCGCTGCTCAAAAATTATGAGCGGGCTCAAGATATGGCGGGTGCTGCTTTTGCGAAAATTGGGATCACTCGAGGGGAGCGCCGTGCCGAGGCCCGGCGCCAGGCGCGGGCCGAGGGCAAGCCCTTGCCCGCGAAGAAGGAACATGTCGCGCCATCGCAGTGGCGCGCGGAAGAGCGCCGTAGGGCGCAAAAGGAAAAGAAACGTATCCTCGACGCAGCGGAGGCTACGGCGAAGGTGGCCGTCGAGGACGGCCGGGACCTGGCCAAGGCCACGGTCAAAAAGTCGCGCAAGCGCGCGATTAAAGAGGCGCAGGCCCGCAAGCGGCGGGCTGCGAAAGAAACTGCAGAGGTGACCCGCCGCCGCGATGCGGCCGAGGAACAAGCGCAGCAGTTTGAAAAAGCGGCTGCCGCCGCATCATCCACGAAGAAAAAGATCGAGGCCGAGATCGGATCGTTGGAGCCGATAGTGCAGGGGTATGAGGAGAGGGCAGAAGCGGCTGCGGAAAAGTTCCACCAGAAGCGTGACGCCCGGAAACTTGAGGAAGAAAACATGGCACGGATCAGCCGGGAAAAGGAGGACATGGAGGGCGCGTTGCCTGCTCTGCAACAGCGAGAGGCCGATCTTCATGAGCAAGTGCAATCTCTTGCCCAGCATCGCGCAAACGAAGAGGCTGCAGGGAGGGCAGCACAATCGGCGCGGCGGATTGAAGAGAAGAAACTGGCAGAAGCGGCAAAGAGGGTGCAGCTGAAGGTTGCGGAGGCAGAGGCCATCTCGGAAGCCATGGAGGTCGGATTAGAGCTCGTTGCCGATGGCGCGCTTGTTTGGCAAGATGCGATGCCCGATAGCAAACCGAAGCTTTCTTGGGGACCATCTGCCCCGGTTGATGAGCATGGTCGCGCAGAAAAATTGAAGGAAATCCGCCCGGCGAGGCGACTGGTCGCTCGAATTGCCCGATTGGTGGCCCAGACAGTGAAACGCGTTCTCGCGAAAGAGCGCCAGAAACTCCAGGATGATGCGGAATACGTGCGCGGCTTGCGGGAGCAGTGGGAACCAGAAGCCCAGGCGCGGTTGGCTCAGATCTCACGGGGCCCGGATGGGGGGCCTTCGTAAAGGTCGGGCGGAAAGCGGCAGTTCGCTGCAGTCGCGAAGATCTCACGGAGTAATGGAAAAAGCGGACCATTAGCGGCCAGTTTGGCTGAATCCAGGATGCTCCCGCTCCCGCGATAGCAAGCCATTGCGATTGATGAAGATAGAGCCGCTGAGCACGCGCCTGTCGCCGACGGCTTGCCGTGCGACTTCTGGAAGTCACGCAGCCGCCGCTCCATTTGCGCGTCGCTCAACCAGAAAGATCGCCCATCAAAAGCTTGCTTCTCGCCGAGGCTAAATCAGGTGGTGCCGTGCTGATCCATGGGACCTGAGGCCAACATTGCCTCAATTGCTCGTCGCCCCAGACGGGCGATTGATACGAGCCGCGAGGGTGACAACGTCAAACGAGCAGTGTTCGACAACCCGGCTTGAAGTGTCAGAACGAAATCCGCTGCGGCGCGGTAGTCAAAATCACTTGGGGCATCGCCCTCCTCGATGGCGCGTTTGAACCTATTCTGCATTTTGCGATCATTGGCTTCTCGTTGGGACTTTAGCCAAGCAGCGCTGTGGGATACGTCGTCGGTGGCGCTGCCAGGAACCATTTCCTGCAGCCCGGCGATAACCATGCATCCGGGCGGATGCCCACTGTCTGAGAATGCTGACGCCGAGGTGGTGAGAAAGGCCTCAACAGCATCCCCAAGCGCGGGGGTCGTTTCGAGTCGATCCCACATCTGCCCACCGTGGTGCGTAACGAAAAATTTCAAGCTTTCCTCATACAGCGCATCCTTGCTGCCAAATGCAGAATAAAAACTTGGCGGTGAGATGTTCATCGCATGCGTCAGGTCCGAGACTGATGTGTTTGCATATCCGTCTGCCCAGAACATCTCCATGGCGCGCGCCAGCGCGGCGTCTCTATCGAACTGTCTGGGCCGACCTCGTGTCATGGCGCGCTCCTTTGTGTATCGATCGATACATAAATTGTTTGACATCCAGTAGCAAGAACCTATTTGTTTAGTGATCACTACATAAATAGGAGTTCGACATGCAACTAGCTGGAAAAAATGCCTTGGTTACTGGAGGCAGTCGCGGAATGGGCGCAGCAATCGTGCGCCACCTCGCAGCGGATGGCGCAGATGTTGCCTTCACATACAATGCCTCTGCCGGTCCCGCTGAAGCCCTGCGTAATTCCATCGAGGCCTCGGGGCGGCGCGCGCTGGCAATCCGTGCGAACAGCACGGTTCCGAGCGAGATCGAAGGTGCCATCAGTGAAGCCGCAAATGCATTAGGTGGCATAGACATACTGGTCAACAATGCCGGTATTTTTAAAGTTATGCCGATTGATGAGATGAGCTTGGAGGTGTTTAATGAGACTGTCACAGTTCACCTGACTGCCGCATTTGTGGCCGCTAAATCCGTCATAAATCACATGCCGGAAGGCGGTCGCATCATTTCGATCGGCAGCAACCTCGCTTTCCGGGCTAGTTTTCCGGGCCTTACCGCCTATAGCGCCAGCAAGGCTGCAATCTCTGGGTTAACGCATGCCCTCGCACGGGATCTAGGACCACGTGGGATTACCGCTGTGGCCATCCACCCCGGGTCAACAGATACCGATATGAACCCGGCAAACGGTCCGGCGGCGGACGGTCAGCGTGCGGCGACAGCGACGGGTCGATACGGCACGCCAGAAGAGGTTGCAGACCTTGTCACCTTTCTTGCCGGGCCGGCCGGTCGGTCGGTCACCGGCGCAGACTGGCTTCTAGATAATGGCGCAAACGCGTGACTTTGCGGTCAGAGAACTCCTTAATAACGGCGACGCTAATCATCGGCGCGTTTCTTGTTGTTTCAGTGGAATTCGTTGTCGTGGGATTGGCAGAGGGCCTGTCTTCTTCGCTGGCGATCAACACTGCGCAATATAGTCTTGTTGTTTCGGTTTTCGCTATTGGGGCCGCCTTTGGCGGTCCCGCTCTGGCCTACTACCTAGCGCGTTTCCCACCCAGGCGCGTTTTGGTGTGGTCACTGGCGCCGTTCGTTGGCAATCTTGCTTTTGCTTTTTCACCCGATCTTGCTCCGACACTGGCACTGCGGGCCATTCAAGGCGCTACACTGCCGGTGTTTATGAGTTTTGCCAATGTATGGATGGCACAGCGATATGGCACTGGGCATGGGACCTCTCTTCTTTACACAGGGGTTGTTGCTGGCGGCGCATTGTCCCCCCCCATCGGCGCAAGCCTTGCAGCTCTTGTCGGGTGGAAAAGTGTCATGTTTGGTCTGGGGCTCTTCTGTCTGTTGGTCATGGCAGCGATTTACAAATGCCTTGATGAAAGGGGGCCTCAATCCAGTCCGCTGCAGCGTGTCCGAACCTTCGACGGATACCTGCTTGGGCACCTGACGCTGACGGTTTTGACTTTCGCAGCACTTTTTGCCAGTTACGCTCATATTGCCCAAATTCTGAATGATGCGGGCATTCAGCCAGAGGCTGTCAACGTTCTGCTTCTCGTTTTTGGAGTGGCCGGCTTTGCCGGGAACTGGCTTGCAGCCAAGGCAGTCAAGTGGCCCTTCGCGGCCAGCTGCTGTGCAACGGGATTGGTTGCGCTGTGCAGTCTGGCCGTGCAGGCGGAGCATAATCCCGAAACAGCTATGGCGGTGACCATTGCGGCGACATGGGGCGGCGCGCATGCGGCCAGCTTTGTTTTGAGCCAGGCACGTTTGATGAACGCCGCACCACAATTTCCCGCCTTTGCTGGCTCTCTCAATATTTCTGCCGGAAATATCGGGATCGCGCTTGGCTCTGTTCTTGGCGGCTTTGCCGTCTCTCCTGCTGGCACTGGCGTGTCAACGGGGACCGTTACTTCGGTATTGGCCATTTTGTCCATTATCTTGGCAGGTCTAATGGCAGGCAGGAAAGTAGCAATGGCAGAAGACAAACGCAAAACTGAACAGGGGTGCGATATCTGAGGTCTTTGCTCCCTGGTCGTTCAGGAACGTATCTCATGCAGTTGCTTCCGCTGAACTCAAGAAGATCATCGTGCGGCATAGCCCCTGTCGGACCAAGGATCCTAGTGGCGCGATCACTCAGGTTGAGCGACCAGAAGCAATGCACTGAACTTGGGGAGGTGAATGCAAGGCGCGGAGACGAGACGACTGGAGCGGCATGTGGCAACAAATCATTTTGGACACCTAACCGAGCCACACGTCCGTCTCATGAACCGACCCAAATGTGAAAACCTAGTTCGCTACCCGCTGTCGCCACTGTTCATCACAGTTGGAAGCTCGCGGTGCAAGAAGCCTGCCAGGGCGTCGACCTGTGGCGGGTTGCCCCTCCGTTCATGCATCAGAAGACTGATTTCGGGCGCCCCGGCGGTCCAGTTTGGCAAGACGCGACAGAGCCGTCCCGCAGCGATATCCTCAGCGCAGACATAGGCTGGCAGAGCGACCAAGCCGAGCCCTTCTGAGGCCGCTTGTTTGAGGATGGCCATGTCATCGCTGCGCAGACGCGCAGGATAGGGAACTGATGCCGTGCTGCCGTCGGGCCCGATCAGCGACCAGGAACTCCCCCCTGGCCGCCAACCAAGTGCAAGGCCGGGCAAGCCGTCGAGGTCTGTCGGGGATGCCGAGACACCAACTTGCTGCGCCATGTCCGGCGAGGCGAACAGGTGCCAGGGGACCTCTGTGATACGTCTTTGGATCAAGCCGGAGTCGGGCAGTAGTTTGACATGGCCCCGGATGGCCAGGTCGATGCCATCACCGATCATGTCGGCATAATCGTTTGCTGCCTGGAGCCGCAGTGTCACCCGCGGGTTGTCGGCCAAGAACCGTGGCAGAATGCGGCCAAGCGCGAACTGCGCGACCCCAACTGAACATGAGAGGGTGACGCTGCCCTCCAGCGCGTCCTTGTCCTGACGAACCGCGGCTTCGGCGGCCACCATGCACTCCAATGCCATCTTCGCATGCCGATAATACGCTTCGCCAGCCTCTGTCAGTGACATATGCCGTGAGTCTCGGTTGAGGAGCCGCGTGCCGAGTGCGTCTTCCAGCGCTTTTACCTGCCGACTGATACGGGACTTGGGAATGCCGAGCGTCCGCGCCGCTGCCGAGAAGCCCTGTTTCTCAACGACATGCACCAAATAATAGGCTTGGTTGAGGTCCATTTTTCGGCCTTTTTACTATTCTTCTTCGTTCCAAAAATGGAACGAAGAGTTCTGAAATCAACGGATTTCCCGCCTTACGCCTCAAGAATAGACTTATTTGCAGCAAAGGAGGCGAATATGACCGCGCAAAACAGATTTCAGACCAATGCCCCCCAAGCCATGATCGCCGCAATACAGCAGGGAGAGAAAATGACCCGGGGCGAAGGCTTTGAAGCTCTCAGCTTCATCCATCGCCAGCTTGACGGTTTGATGGACCCACTGATCATGGTCGATCACTTCACCATGACAAGGCCGACCTTCGCGCCCCATGCCCACGCGGGGATTTCCGCGGTGAGTGTGCTTTTCGAGGACAGCACAGGCAGCTTTCGCAACAAGGACTCTCTTGGCAACGATATCGCGCTGGCTCCGGGCGATCTTTACTGGCTCAAGGCCGCGCGCGGCGCGGTGCATGATGAAGCACCCACGCCCGGATCGCGCACGCATGCGCTTCAGATTTTCGTCAACCTCCCGGCGGCGCAGAAACTGGACGCGCCGGAGTCTGTTCATGTTGCCGCACAGACCATGCCAGTGATCAAAGGCCACGGACATCGGGTGCGGGTGATGACTGGCGCAAGCAACGGCGTCGTCGGTGCCACCCCGCCTGGAATGCCCTTCACCATCCTTGATGTTGGCCTGTCCCAGGGCGGCAGCTTCCCCCATCGCAGCGTCCCAGGAGACGCCATCTGGCTTCATGTCATCCAAGGCGACGTCGAGGTTGAGCTCGATGGTACCCGCTACCATCCCAATGCCGACGAGGCGCTTGCGGTCCACAATGCCGAAAACATCCGCTTGCTGAGCGGTGAAGGCGGTCGGGCTGTGCTCCTCAGCGGACGCCCCTTGCGCGAGCCCTTTGTGCAGAAAGGGCCGTTCGCGATGAGTGACACTGGACAGCTGGAAGCCGTCATCGCCGCTCACGCAGCTGGCGAGCTTGGCTCAATCAACTGAACGCCTGTGTCGATCCTTAAGGACGACGAACCACCTCATCAAAGCCACCCACGAAACTTCTGAGAAAGACTGGAGAACCCTCATGAAAATCCTGGCGTTCGGCGCAAGCAACAGCAAGACGTCCATCAACAAGCGCCTCGCGCGCTTCACGGCGACATTGGTCCCGCATGCCGAGATCGAGGTGCTGGACTTGAACGATCATGATCTGCCGATCTTCAGCGAAGACCTGGAGAAGGAGATCGGACACCCTCAAGCGGCCAAGGCGTTCTTTGACAAGATCGGATCTGCCGACGGGGTGATCGTGTCATTTGCAGAACACAACGGCTCCTATACCGCCGCTTATAAAAACCTTTTCGACTGGGCGAGCCGGATCGACCAGAAAGTGTTTCAGGGTAAGCCGACGGTCTACCTTTCGACCTCTCCCGGTCCCGGCGGGGCGGGCAGCGTGCTCGCCTCGGCCAAAGGCTCAGCACAGTTCTTCGGGGCGGATCTAAAGGCGACCCTCTCCGTCGCCAGCTTCTACGAAGTCTTCGATGCAGACAGCGGAACCATCACCAACCCGGTTACCTTGGCAGAGCTGACAGCTGCGGCCGAAACCTTGGCCCTTTCGGAGGTCATTTGATATGGCACATCACAAGCGTCTTCAGAGGCTTTCTGGATCATTGGTTATGTCGGCATTCATGTCGATGGCCCTGTCAGGTGTATTCAGCCTGCTTGAGTTCGGGATCTCTTGGATGTGGCTGCAAGCCTGGGGTCAGAGCATCCTCATCGCACTGCCGGTCGCATTTACACTGGACATGGTGTTCGGAGACAAACTCCGGTTTCTCTCTGCCAGATTGGCGGACAAAGCGGCGAGAGATTGGCGATAAAACTTTGCTAACTCCAAGCACCAAGTTGTCATAGGCTGAAAGCCATAGCTGTTTCTAGCGCTCCGGAGGCTAAGTGAATTCATACGCAGGTGTCCGGCAAAGGGTACAAGTGTCCGCAATTGCGGCCTCGACACCGTGCTAAGCTCGTCGGAGGCGGAAATGGCCGGTTCGGCGAAGCTGCACTGCAGCGAGATCCGAGATGGCCTTTCTAAGCCGTTCGTTCTCTTCTAGAGGCGCACGAGTTCCCTGAGTGGGTCGGTTCCCATACCGCCATATTGCTTGCGTCAGCGATAATAGCTCTGTTCGGTTATGCAAACTCTCGTATCGCATCCACGCGTGTCGTGCCCCGTCCGACAAGTACCTCAACCTGCCGCAGCTTCGTGACAATCTCTTCTGGCTTGTGCCGTTTCGTAGCCATTTTGGTTCTTCGTTTTCCGAAACATAACGGTGGACAACTTCAGTGGGGCAGGAGCAACAGGACGACTAGTTCGTGGTCTTGAACTCGTCGGGGCATGCCCTCCAGCTATCAGGATGGACTCGGGTAGTGAAACGCTCTCACGATTTGTGAGACAAAGCCCACCCTGCAACTTTTTTCGAGAATAGTCCTCAACTCGATGCCACCACAGGAACATTCCATTGTCGCATTTTCTTCTTGACACTCCAGTAATGGAACCCCCTACCCAGGCGAAAATGTAGTCAAAACTATCGTTGGGAAAGGAAAAGGACATGCAGCAATATGCATTGCCTCTCAAAGTTGTTCACTTTTGTGTAGCCTTTTTGGTTTTGGGGCTTATGGCCTTGGGGCTATATATGAAGGATATTCAAGTTATTGAAGGTTTGATATTTTATTACAACCTTCACAAATCTCTTGGCGTGTTGCTGCTGGGGTTGATGATCGTACGAATTGTCATGCGTAAAATATTTGGGGCGCCTGATAGGCTGGATAATCATTCAAATTTGGAATTTAATCTCGCAAGGTTGGTGCATTTCGCATTTTACGCGCTTTTGGTGGCGATGCCAGTTTCTGGTTGGTTGATGTCAAATGCTGCAGGTTTTTCCGTGGAGTTTTTCGGGGTGTTTGCGCTGCCAGACTTGTTGGGTAAAGATGATGAGCTCATGGTAATTTTGCAAGATGTTCATTTTTCAGTTGGCGTTGCTTTATTTGCCATCATACTGCTGCATGTCATCGGATTGGTAAAACATCACTTTTTTGATAGGGATGAGACATTGGGCCGAATGACTTCTTCAAAATTAAATGCCTCCCTGGGGAGCGGTTTTATTGCGGCCGTTTTTTTTGTTTTATTGACTGTTGCTTATCTGTGGGTCTCCGGTCTTGGTGTGCATAATGATACCCATGGCGATGCTCACGGCGCGGCACATGAGGCCGCTGATGGAGATACGCATGAAGCCGCTCTTGGTGAAGAAGACAGGGGAGTACATTCAAAAAATTAGAATGAATTTTTGATTGAGAGTGTAGGAGAGGGGGAGATATCTCTCCCTTTTCAATTTTCTGATACTACCTTTCGGATGTATGCAACGGGTTTCTCGCTTCAATTTTGTAGGGTCATGAACATAATTAATAGGTGGCGAGTGCGGCGAGAGCGATGGTCGAGAGGAGCACCTTGGGGCAGCAGTCATAGCGGGTAGCGACGCGCCGCCAATCCTTCAACCTGCCAAATATAATCTCGATCCGATTGCGGTGTTTGTCGCACTTCACCGTTTTCTTACGTTATTTTCGGTCAGGGATACGGGAGCGTAGCCTTTTGTCGTTCGTTGTTTCCGGAAACCTGTCGGCATCAAAGCGACGGTCTCTGCGTTTCATTTGCGCTCTCAACGGTCTTTCATTTCTGATAAGCGACTGATGATTGGTCTCTGCTCAGAAAGGCCACAAATGTACTGAACGTATTACGGCGAATCGACGAAAGCGCACCCGGTTCGCAAATGTATCAAAATGTATGCTTGAGGTGGAGCCTCGCACTGGCTAGCTAGCCATAGGGAAAGCAAACGGAGCTGTTTGATGCGCTCAAAAGCGGGAAAGCTGTGGACATCGTTGACGCTGGCACTGTTGCTAGCGTTGTCCGCACTTTTCGCGGCCTTGACGGCAGAAGTGGCAAATCAGGCTGAGGTTGTTCCTGTTGCCCTGCATGAAGCGGCAGAGTGGCACAGCCATTCCAACTCTGGCCTATGCCACAAGGCAGCGGCCTGCGAGGTGTCGGCCGCATTGCAGCCTTGGCAGCAAGTTTCCATAATCGAAAAGGCGGGAAAACTGGCGGTGGCCCTGAGTGATTCCGTCTTGGCTTCGGTGGCACTCGAAGCGCACCTTCCACCTCCCAAAACCTGATCAAAAGCACCTGCCCTCTCCCTGCTTGCCATTACCTTTGCTTGATGACTGCAGCAGTGCGTAATTGCGCCGTTCTATGAGTGAGCGCTGCATCGGCTGAACCCAGCGCGCAAAGAAACTGCATTTGCGGATGCCTGCAGGGGATTACCAGACCAACATCTCAACAGACCAAAGGACTGACGATGCTATCCATCGCACCTTGGCGCACGGCCTTTGTCGGCGCCGCACTTGCCCTGTCTGCAGCCGCCATGGCCCAGGCCGGGACCTATGACATCACCGTGGACAAAATCCGCATCGATGCTGGAGACTTCCGAAAATCTGGTGTCGGCTACAACAAAAGCCAAATCCCGACCATCCTTCGATTCAGAGAAGGCGAAGAGGTCACGCTCAATGTGACCAACAACCTGCGCAATGACACCTCAATTCATTGGCATGGGCTGATCTTACCGTTTGATCAGGACGGGGTGCCGAAGATCAGCTTTGATGGTATCAAGCCAGGCGAGACTTTCAGCTACAGGTTCCCGGTTGTGCAGGCCGGTACCTACTGGTTCCACAGTCATTCCGGCTTCCAGGAACCGGATGGGGCCTATGGTGCCATCGTTATCGAGCCGAAAGGCGGCGAGACAATACATGCAAACCGCGACTATGTGGTGCAGTTTACTGACACCCACCCGCATCGCGGCAAGCGGATCATGCGGAACCTCAAGATGTCGGCGGACTACTACAACCGCTCGCAGCGCACGCTGCAGGACTTGATTCAGGATTCCGGCAGCATGGGTCTTAAGGCGGCGTTGGAAGACCGCAAGATGTGGGGCCGGATGCGGATGATGCCAACTGACATCGAGGATGTTCAGGGCTTTACGCCGATGATTAACGGCCAGAGCTCAGCGCAGAACTGGACTGGCTTGTTCCGTCCTGGTGAGAAAATCCGGCTTCGGCTCATCAACTCTTCGGCGATGGCTTATTTCGATGTTCGGCTGCCCGGTCTGAAAATGACCGTGGTTCAGGCCGACGGCAATGACGTTAAGCCGGTGACAGTGGATGAGCTCCGTATCGCCGTGGCTGAGACCTATGACGTTGTTGTCCAACCCAAGGAAAACCGTCCCTACAGCATCGTGGCGGAATCCATGGGGCGCACCGCAATGGTTCGTGGGACGCTGGCGCCACGCGAGGGGCTGGCTGGGCCAGTTCCGCAAATGCGGCCCAAACCGCGGCTGACGATGGCTGATATGGCTGGGATGATGGGCCACATGGGCATGGAAGGCCATGTCATGCGCGATGATACTGGCATGTCCGACAGCATCATAATGATGACGGGCATGGATCACAGTCAGCACCAGATGCCTGCATCCTCTGGCGGTTCGTCAATGACGGAAATGGACCACAGCCAGCAGGAAATGGCCACCCCTGCCAGGGCAGAGCCGATGGCTGACGTGGACCATAGCCAGCACAACATGAGCGGAGCCAAGGCATCCAAACGGGGCGCGCTGACCGGGTTGAACCACAATGGACATCAGATGGTGAGGGTTGGCGAAAAGGAGGGCTTTTATGCGGCGGGCAGTGGGTTGACACCTAGCGCAGCAAACGGCGGAAAATTCCTGTCCTATGATGACCTAAGCGCCCGCCGACCGCTCTACAGGGACCGTCCCGCGACACGGGAGATTGAGCTGCGCCTCACGGGCAACATGGAGCGCTACATATGGTCGATCAACGGCAAGAAGTTGTCCGAGGCCGAGCCGCTGAGACTGAAGTACGGCGAACGGGTCCGTTTTAAATTCGTCAATGAAACTATGATGGCCCACCCGATGCACCTGCATGGCATGTGGACGATCCTGGATACCGGCAAAGGCCGCAGAGATCCCGTCAAGCACACTGTAAGTATTGCGCCAGGCACTACTGTCTACACCGAAACCGAAGTCGATGCGACAGGCCAGTGGGCCTTCCATTGTCATCTCTCCTATCACGCCGACGCGGGCATGTTTCGCAAAGTAGTCGTCGAAGGTGGCCCGGCTTGACCGGAAAGATCAGAAAGAGACGTAAACATGAGCAAAATACGCAATGCGGCCTTTGCCGCAGTCGGCGCGGCGGCCCTTTGGTCCGGCCCCGCCGAAGCAGAGCAGCTGATCTACGGCTTTCAGGCCGAGCAACTGGAATACCGGCAAAGCGACGGTGAGGACGCCTTTGTCTGGGATTTCGATGCCATGATCGGCACTGATAAGCTGAAACTCGTCTGGCGTAGCGAAGGGGAACGGGTTCAGGGATCGAGCGAGCTCGAAGCTCTGGAGAACCAGCTGCGGCTGCAGTTTCCGGTGTCTACTTTTTTCGATGCGGTGGTTGGGGTGCAAGCCAGCACACCGGACGGTTTGCCGGACCGCTACAACGCTGTGCTAGGCCTCAAGGGGTTGGCGCCGCAATGGTTCGAGATCGACGCCGATCTGTACCTGTCGGAACATTCGTTCTTGCGCTTGGAGGGCGAATACGAGGCGCTGTTGACCAACCGCCTGATCTTGGTGCCGAACCTGGAGTTTACAGTGCCGCTGCAGGATGACCTTGCCTACGATCAAGCGGCTGGTAGCGCTACAATCGAGGCTGGCCTGCGGCTCAGCTATGACCTCATAGACCGGGCGGTCTCTCCCTACATCGGCATCAATTACGAAGAGTCCTTTGGCGGCTCAGCGGATCTTCTGCGTGCCAGCGGTGAAGATAACGGTGTGCTCTCGGTCGTCTTCGGGTCCCGTTTGATGTTCTGAACCCTGACACCAGGCCGGGACAACCCGGCCCGGTGCATCCCCTTCCTGCCATGGTTCCGGCGGTGGAAGGGAAATTTTTCCTATCGAAATCAAGGAGACAAAAATGAAGAAGCTTTTTCTTTTCGCAGTACTGGCCACTCTGACCAGCGCACCTGTTGTGGCCGGTGTTTCGGGCCACGGCGACGGTCATGGCGCCCATGACAGCCGCGGCGAACAGATGGCGGCTGGCATGCCCGGAAACCGCAACAAGGTTAGCCGCACAGTGAAAGTGAAAATGAAGGAAACCGACGACGGAGAGATGGTCTTCACTCCCTCTGCCTTGGAGTTTGAGCAGGGCGAAACTATTCGCTTTATGGTGGTGAATGAGGGTGAGCTCGACCACGAATTCGTCCTTGACACACCGGAACGGAACGCCATGCACAAGCAGGCAATGTCGGCCCAGATGCAAATGCACAACACACCGAATGCCGTCACTTTGGCACCCGGGAAACGCGGCGAAATCATCTGGAACTTCAGCAATGACGGCATATTCGAATTCGCTTGCCTGATCCCGGGGCACTATGAATCTGGCATGTACGGCCAGGTTGCGGTTCAATGATCGGTTGAGGACTGCTGCCTGGTTCTTCAGGTAGCAGCCCTGCAGCGCGGCAGCTCCAATGGGGCTGCCGCATTTCCCTCTATCTCAGCGGACTTACTTCAATGCCGCCCGAGCACAGGTTCCCGCACTATCATTCTTTCGCCCATAGGGCCGCTAACTGGCTGGGCTTCAGTTATGATGAAACTTCTCCGGAATGGGTGCATCCGGTTATGCATCTGGTATTGCTGCTAGCTCCGGCTTTGCTGGCAATCTCCGCTGCTAGGCTGCTCGGCCGGGCCGTCCATCTGCGCCTTGCACGTTCCACCTCTAGGCCAGTGCCCCATACGACCGTGTCCATCATTGGTCTCGACCGGAACCTAATTTCGCACATTCTCCGGACCACGCGCCGACAGCAGTTTTTCCTGCTGTTTCTGAGCCTGTCTTTGTTGCCTGTGTTGTACCTATCGTTGGAACTTCCCAAGCAGATAGTGAATAACGTATTGAGCAAATCGCATGCACCGCTGAGCCTGTTAGGATATAATCTAACCGCTACGCAGCATCTGGCAGTTCTAAGCGGTGTTTTTCTGCTGGCAATCACGTTGAATGGTGTCGGGAAGTACCTGCTGAATGTGCTGAAGGGGCGGCTTGCCGAACGCTGTCTCAGACGTCTCCGGCTGCTCATCTATTGTCATTGGCGTAAACAAATCGGCCAACCACGAAAAAGCGAGCTTCCGCAAATTCTGGGGCAGGAGGCAGAGCCGATTGGCGGCTTTGCAGCGGATCTGGTTGCGCTTCCGGTGACCCAGGGCGGAACGTTGCTTACCATCCTGCTGTTCATGTTCATTCAGGATCCGATCCTAGGTGCTGCTGCACTGACTGTTCTGCCGCTGCAACTGTTTCTGCTGCCCTATCTGCAGAGGATCTTGAACCGGCTGAGCCGGGAACGTATTCAGGAGATGCGTAGACTTACCTGCAGTCTGACAGAACAGCTGAATCCGGCGCAGGACAGCCCCGGAGATGTGCTGCTTACAATGGCCTCGTTGCGGCAGTTAGAGGCGATCCGCAGGCGGATCCACCGGGTGAAGTTCTTTGCCAAGGCGTTGAACAATTTTTTGACCGCGTTGACGCCGTTCCTCTTCTATTCGCTAGGTGGATACTTTGTACTTGAGGAGCGCATCACTCTGGGCGCTCTCATCGCGGTACTGGCAGCGCATAAGGATTTCTCAGCTCCACTGAAAGAGCTGTTCCGCTTTTACCAGCAACTCGAAGATACCCGGATACGCTACAAGGAAATTCTGGGGTTTCTGTTGGAACAACAGCAAGCGGGTTTGAGTTCGTCAATGAAAAGCTGACATTCAGCAGCGCTGCTCCCGCAGCAGTGTATGTTTACATGCGCGAGATGGTTGATACGGAAGTGGTGCCGTAAAGCATTCAACATTTTGTGTGCTAAACTCTTCGTAGTTACCCTTGCAAAATTCATGGTCCTGGTAGGTCACCTGCCATGTTGATGGGGCCGTTGCTATGGCGGGCGCAGCCGCAGAAACAGACCCTCGAACAGAAAAACAATTACCATACCGGCGGAGGCAATCAGCACGATCGACGGATCAGACTGCCACTTCATCGCTGCAAAGGCCGCGAGCACGACAGCGTCCAGCCCGATTGCCGTCAGTAGGATCCAGCCTTGGGCGCCGACCTCGTCACGAAGGTTTCGGAACACCCCCCAGTGGATGAGGATATCCATCACCAAATAGAAGAACACGCCGAGCGATGCGATGCGGCTCAAGTCGAAAAAGACAGTGAGCAGTGACGCCACTACCACCGTGTAGACCAGCGTGTGATCGCGCACGACACCCGGCATGCCGAAATGGCTGTGCGGAATCAGTTTCATTTCGGTCAGCATTGCCAGCATTCGCGACACTGCAAAGACACTGGCAATCAGGCCCGAGGCGGTGGCAATCAGCGCCAGCCCCACGGTGAGGTAGAAGCCTGTGCGACCCAGCGCGGGCTCAGCGGCTTCCGCCAGAGCATAGTCCTTTGCGGCCACGATCCGCTCAAGTGGCAGGCTGCTGCCGACGGCCAAGGCCACCAGCAGGTACAAGATCGTGCAGATCGCAATAGAAATCACGATGGCGCGTCCGACGTTACGGTGCGGATCGGTGATTTCGGCGCCGCTGTTGGTTATGGTGGTGAAGCCCTTGAAGGCAAGAATGGCCAGCGCCATCGCAGCGATTAACCCGGTGGCGCTGGTGGTGCCAGCGGCCTCGGCGCCACTGCCTGTAGCCTCAAAGGTGACACCGCCAACCCAGAGTGCGGTGATGCCGAACACAAGGATCCCCCCGACCTTGAGCGCAGCCATCAGGATCGAGAGCCAGCCGACCGAGCGATTTCCCGACACATTGACGAGCCAGGCGAAGAGGATCACCGTAACGCCGATCGCGGGGACCAGCCAATTGTCACGAGGTATGTCGAGACCGCGCAAGAGGTAGTTGGCAAAGGTCCGCGCCACGAGGCTTTCGTTGATGACCATCGACAGCGCCATGAGCAGGGCGGCTCCA
The DNA here is from genome assembly GCF_041008785.1 of Pseudophaeobacter sp. 1A16562. Lineage (NCBI taxonomy): Bacteria > Pseudomonadati > Pseudomonadota > Alphaproteobacteria > Rhodobacterales > Roseobacteraceae > Pseudophaeobacter > Pseudophaeobacter sp. 1A16562. The sequence goes on from NZ_JAXGFT010000025.1 coordinate 22,712, forward strand.
GCAGCGACCGTGGTTGGCCCATAGGCCTTTTGAAGGATCATGCCGATGCCCCCCGCCGAGGGGTAGGCGTTAGACATCTTGACGTAGGTATAGGCACTGAAGCCGGTAATGACGGCCCCGGCGACAAAGGCGAAGGGAAAGAGCGGGCCGGCAAGTTCCGCGATTTGGCCCGTCAGCGCGAGAATTCCGGCCCCGATCATGACACCGGTGCCCATGGCGACAGCGTCCAGCAGCGTGATGGTGTTTTCCCGATATTCGGACCTCATCCGGTGTTTCCCTCCTTTTGTGGTCGTCTGTTTGGCTGTCGTTTTGCGGACTTGTTGCCACGCAGGGCCAGCAGCACCAAAGGCGCCGCCGTCAGCAGGCCAAGGGCAAGGAAAAGCCACTCCGCCGTGCCAAAATCTCCCGCCATCGCAGCGCTTCCGAAATGCGCCAGTATGAAGCTTGTTGGCAGGATCCCGGCCAGGGTGGCCAGTGCAAAGCGCCAAAAGTGCAGGCGGCTCAGCCCAGCGGCATAACTCATCACGTCAAAGGACACGAAGGGCAGCAAGCGGCTCACAAAGACAGTCAGAGTCAGTGCGTTCTGGGAGCCTAACAGGCCACGACCAGTCTTACCACCGAGCAGACGCTCAACCCTATCGCGCCCGCCGCCGCGCGCCAGAAGGAACGCCAAGATTGCGCCCATTTCAGAGCCGAGCGCGACGTAGACCGCCCCAAGGTAGTGCCCGTAGGCGGCCCCGGCAGCGAGAGCAATCGGCGCACTCGGCAGCGGGCTGGCCACTACGGCTGCCGTCATCAGGCCGATCACAGCAAGCGGTCCCCAGGCTCCGGCAGAGGCAACCAAATGCGTGACCCTGTCCTGATTGAGCTCTGCTGACCACCATCCCGCACTCCAGGTCATGAACAAAGTCACTAACAGGGCCAATAGACCCAAGGTCGCGGCAACGGTTCCGAGGCTGCGCTGCCTTCGCTGTTCGCGGTGCTTGGTCATGTCTTGTCTTTTCGTCGGGCTTGTCACTCAGACGGCGGTCGTGCAGAGGGCGCATCGAACGGTTCCCGAGCGACAGGGGAGTGGCCCGGCCGATGTGACCGGACCCAAGGTAAAGGCGCCGATGCAGGATTACTCTTGTTCCGACATGCCCTGCATCATCTGATGCCCGCCCATGCCTGTCCCGTGCATGCCGCCGTCGTTCATCCCGTTTCCATGCATGCCTTTCCCGTGCATCCGTTTCATCCGATTGGCGATGGCGCTCATTTCATCAGAGGTGATGGCGCCATCCCCGTCCGCATCCAGATGCTGGAAACGGTCTACCATCGTCTCGCGCAGCATCGCGGCGTGCCAGACCGAAAATTCGTCAAGGGACAGGGTGCCATCACCGTCGGCGTCATAGTTTTTCAGGCCCGCCTGTATCTTTTTGCTAGGCATGCCATCCATCATGTCCGCCCCCATCATGGTCCGCATCATGTCGCGGTCCCTCCGGGATATTCCGTGCCGTTCGGCGCCGCCGCCGTGCATCTGCATCATTTTATGCATCATGTGTTTCATCATCATCTCGTGGCGGTTGCCCTCCATCGGAGGCTTTTCATCCCCCATATGTGCCCCGCCGGTATTGTCTCCGTGATGGCGGCTGTCGGCCAGAGCGCCGCCGACGGTGAGCAGGGAAACGGCGAGAATGCTTGCGGTTTTTACAAATGTCGGCATGAAATCCTCCTTTGGTTCGGGGCGATACCCATCACCTTGGGATGATTGCGCAGAATGGAAGGCCGTCGCATCATCAGAATTGTAACGGTCTGTCGCAAGCCGACCGTCTGATACAATCCGCTACAATTGCGATGGTGAAATTCAAACGGTCTTTCCGGTAGGACAAAAGCATGGGACCTCAGCCGCATATCCTTGTCGTCGACGATCACGCGCAGATCCGTGAAAGCGTGACGCGCTACCTTGAAAAGAATGGGATGCGGGCGACAGCGGCCAAGGACGCCGCCGATATGGACGTGCAGCTTGCGGCAGGGCATTTCGATCTGGTTGTGCTGGACGTGATGATGCCCGGTGAAGACGGCCTGTCGGCCTGTCGGAGGCTGGCCGACGACGGCACCGTACCAGTCATCATGCTGACCGCGCTTGGCGAAGAGAGCGACCGTATCTCCGGTCTTGAGATCGGCGCAGATGATTACCTTGCAAAGCCATTCAATCCGCGCGAGCTGTTGGCCCGGATCAAGTCGGTCCTGCGGCGGAGCAGGCGGCAAGACCCTCTGGCCGGGCGGCTGGCGGGGCACAGGGTGCGGTTCGAACATCTGGTGCTCGACACCGACCGGCAGATCCTCATTGATGACAACGCAGATGAAATCCCGCTGACCAGTTCGGAATTCCGGCTGCTGGTGGTCCTGCTGGAACGGGCGCGCATGGTGCTGAGCCGCGATCAACTGCTTGATCTCACGGCCGGGCGGACCGCCGGTCCCCTGGATCGCACCATCGACAACCAGATCAGCCGCCTGCGACGCAAGATCGAGCCCGATGTCCTGCGCCCCCGGATCATCAAGACGGTGCGCAACGGCGGGTACTGCCTGGCCACGGATGTGGAGGAGGAGGCGTGATATTACGTCGCCGGATGTCGCTGCGGGTGCAGTTGACCCTGCTGGTCGTTGCGGCACTGGTCGCGGCGCTGCTGCTCAGCCTGTTCCTGTTCGCGGATGAACGCAGCCTCGCGATCCGCGCCGCGCTTGGCTTTGAAGCCGCCGGGCGCGCGGCAAACGTGGCGCGGCTGATCGAGGAAGCGCCTCCCGATCTGCATGCTTCGATCCTGCGGGCCGCGAACTCGCCTCTGGTGCGTTTCGAAATGGCGGATATCGCGTCGGTCCAGCACATGGATCATTCTGACGGCGGCCTTGTCGAAGCCCGTATCCGCACGCTGCTGGACGACAGTTACAGCCGGGATATCCGCGTCGAGCTGCACCAGATCGAAGGGCAGCTGATGCCGCTGCCCAACCTGTCGCCGGAAATGACCGAAACTGCCCCTATTGCCGCCGGGTAAAACCCGAGGTCCGGGCGCTGATCGAGGAAGATCCCAATATCCGGCTTGTCTACCGAGAATGGCCGATCCTTGGCGACGGCTCGGTCTTTGCCGCCAAGGCCGCGCTCGCGGCGCGGGTGCAGGGCAAATATGAAGAATTCCACTGGGCGATGATGGCAATCAATGGCCGAGCCCAGGAGGCCACGGTCCTGCGCGTCGCCGAAGAGGTCGGGCTGGATCTTGAATAGCTGAAAAAAGACATGGAGGCGCCGGAAGTGGCTGAACACATCGCCACATCGATGCGTCTGACCCAGGCGCTTGGTTTCAACGGAACGCCGTCCTTCGTTGTCGGGGGTGCGCTGGTGCCGGGGTTTGTTGAAAAGGCCCAGCTTTCTGAACTGGTGAGCACAGCTCGGGACCGCGCCGAATAATGGGGATCCCGCGCCGGAGGGGGCCGACGCGGGACTGGATCAGGCGGCAGCGGGCTGCGAGTCGTAGCCCGCGTCTTTGATCACGGCGGCAAGCTGATCAGTCGACAGTGCGCTGTCGATCTTCACCAGGCGTTCGCCGAGGTCGCAGGCAATCGTGGCGGCCGGATCTGCGGCCTTGACGGATTTTTCGATGGCGGCAGTGCAGTGGCCGCAGCTCATGTCCGGAACCTTGAATTCCATTTCGAACCCTCTCTGGTTTGGTTGCAGGGCGAGAGATGGGGCTTCCAGTTAGGGGAAGGTCAAGACGTGATCTGAGCTGTGATAAAATTTTGACGCGCCCTTGACCTTCCAGTGACTAGAACCACCATGTAAGGCACAGCCACACAGAATCGAGGAGGCTGTCATGCCCGAACAAACCCCTGTTACATTGTCCGTCGAAGGCATGTCCTGTGCCTCTTGCGTTGGGCGCGTGGACCGCGGCCTGACGGCGGTTGAGGGCATCCATGACGTCTCGGTCAACCTTGCATCTGAAACCGCACGACTGGTTGCCGACAACCCGGAGCGCATCGCAGACGCCATCGCGGCGCTCGACAAGCTTGGTTACCCGGCGCGGGTGGCATCGGTAACGCTGAACGTGGAATCGATGTCCTGTGCCTCTTGCGTGGGGCGCGTCGACAAGGCGCTGGAGGCGGTGCCGGGCGTGCTTGATGTCAATGTAAATCTCGCATCTGAAACCGCGACCGTGCGCTATGCCGAAGGCGCGGTCACCCCCGCCGAACTGATCGCGGCCAGCAAGGACGCCGGCTATCCCGCGACCGTGGCAGAGGCGGCGGGCGGTGAGGATCGCACAGCCCGCAAGGCCGAAGAGGCCCGCAGCCTTGCCCGGCGCATGGCTTATGCCGCCGCCCTCGCGCTGCCGGTATTTGTGGTCGAGATGGGCGGCCATGTGTTTCCGACCTTTCACCACTGGATCAACGCCACCATCGGTCAGCAGACCAGCTGGCTGTTGCAATTCGCACTGACGACGCTGGTGCTGATCGGGCCGGGTCGGATTTTCTATCTCAAAGGCTTCCCCGCGCTGCTGAAGGGTGCGCCGGACATGAACAGCCTTGTCGCGGTGGGTACCGGGGCGGCCTATCTTTACTCCGTTGTCGCAACCTTCCTGCCTGCGCTTTTGCCGGACGCGGTGCGTGCGGTCTATTTCGAGGCGGCAGCAGTCATCGTCGTGCTGATCCTGCTGGGGCGCTTTCTTGAGGCGCGCGCCAAGGGGCGCACGGGCGCCGCGATCCAGAAACTGCTGGGGCTGCAGGTGCGCACCGCCCGCGTGATGCGGGGCGGCGAGAGCACCGAGGTCTCTGTCGATGAGCTGGTGCAGGGCGACATCATCGTCGTCCGCCCGGGCGAGCGCATTGCCGTGGATGGCGAGGTGATCGAGGGCAGCAGCCACGTCGACGAAAGCATGCTGACAGGCGAGCCGGTTCCAGCGGAAAAGACCGCTGGTGATGCCGTCACCGGCGGTACCGTGAACGGCGCAGGAAGCCTGCAGTTCCGCGCCACGCGGGTTGGCGGTGACACCACCCTCAGCCAGATCATCCGCATGGTCGAAGAGGCGCAGGGCGCCAAGCTGCCGATCCAGGGGTTGGTTGACCGGATCACCCTGTGGTTCGTGCCCGCAGTGATGGCCGCCGCGACCCTAACCATCCTCGTCTGGCTGATCTTCGGCCCGTCGCCCGCGCTGACGCTGGCGTTGGTCGCAGGTGTATCGGTGCTGATCATTGCCTGCCCCTGTGCCATGGGTCTGGCCACGCCGACCTCGATCATGGTGGGCACCGGCCGCGCCGCTGAGATGGGCGTGTTGTTCCGTAAGGGCGACGCGCTGCAACAGCTGGACACGGTCGAGGTCGTGGCGCTGGACAAGACCGGCACCGTGACCGAGGGCCGCCCGGAACTGACCGACCTTGTTCTCGCCACAGGTTTTGAACGGGCGGAGGTGCTGTCCAAAATCGCCGCGGTGGAGGAACGTTCGGAGCACCCGATCGCCGAAGCTATCGTTCGCGCCGCCCGCGCCGAGGGCGCACCACGCGCTGAGGCGGGCGATTTCACCTCGGTCACCGGTCACGGCGTGCGCGCCATGGTGGACGGGGCGCAGGTGCTGGTGGGGGCCGACCGGTTCATGGCCCGCGAAGGCATCGATACGGCGGCGCTGTCGGCGCAGGAGACCGAGCTTGCCAAACGCGGGCGTACCGCGCTCTACGCGGCAGTTGATGGGCGGCTTGCGGCGGTGATCGGCGTGGCCGACCCGGTGAAACCGGCCAGCCGCGCGGCCATCGCTGCGCTGCACGAAAAAGGGCTGAAAGTCGCCATGATCACCGGCGACAAGCGCGAGACAGCTGAGGCCATCGCCCGCGAAACCGGCATCGACCACGTGATCGCGGGGGTTCTGCCCGACGGCAAGGTCGCGGCGCTGGACGAATTGCGGCAGGGGCGCCAGATCGCTTTTGTCGGGGATGGCATCAATGACGCGCCTGCACTTGCCCATGCCGATGTCGGCATCGCCATCGGTACCGGCACGGATGTGGCCATCGAAAGCGCTGATGTGGTGCTGATGTCGGGCGATCTGCGCGGTGTGGTCAACGCCTTCGAGGTCTCTCGCCGCACTATGCGCAACATCCGCCAGAACCTGTTCTGGGCCTTCGGCTACAACACCGCGCTGGTACCGGTTGCTGCGGGCGTACTGTATCCCGCCTTCGGTGTGCTGTTGTCGCCGATGCTGGCGGCAGGTGCGATGGCACTGTCGTCGGTCTTTGTCCTGACCAACGCGCTGCGCCTGCGCCGGGTGGCGCCAGCCATGGATGAAAAAGCGGGGGCCACTGGCGCCCGCGCAACCAAGGCGCCGATTCCGGCGGAATGAGGGGAGGTTGAGGTGAATATAGGTGACGTATCACAGCGTTCGGGGCTGCCCGCAAAAACGATCCGCTACTACGAGGATATTGGCTTGGTCTGCCCGCAGCGCAGCGAAAACGGGTATCGCAGGTTCCGTGAACAGGACCTGCACAAGCTGGCCTTCCTCGGCCGCGCCCGCGCGCTTGGTTTTTCCATCGGCACTTGCCGGGTGCTGATGGCGCTATACGAGGACGAGGGCCGGGAAAGCGCGCAGGTCAAGCGCATTGCCGAAGAGCATCTGGCCCAGATCGACGAGAAGATCACTCAGCTCCAGTCGATGCGCGACACGCTGAACCAACTGGTGCATGCCTGCATGGGCGATGGCCGCCCCGACTGCCCGATCCTGAAGGATTTGGCGCGAAATACGACTGGCAAAAATACTGGGGAGCCTGACGTGCTTCGATGAGACGCAAGCATGAATTCGTAAGTGTTGTGAGGGCTGGCATTTCGGTCGCGAAGAAAGTGCTTTTGTCCTCGGATTTCGCGGCGTTTTCTGGGCAAGATCCAAAGATGAGGTGTGAAAAAGGCTAGCGCGGCGGGCGCTTGAGATATTTGAGGGCTATGCCGCGCCGAGACTGACAATCTGTAAGATCAAACCTTAAACCTCTCACTGAATCGATGGACAAGTGGGGCGGGGCAGGTCCGTCGTTTAATCCTTAGGGCTAGCCGAGAAGTCGCCAGCCATATCGAACGATTTTGGCCGCAGCTGCGGCCCGGTTTGTTGTACCCAGCTTGACCAAGATGGATTCGACATGCGCATTTGCCGTTCTGAGCGTGATGCCAAGATTGCCTGCTATATCGAGACTTCGCCGTCCGTCGGCTAGCATTCCGGCGGCCTCTAGCTCACGTGGGGTGAGTGGAGGGGCGATCTGTCCTAGATCACAGAGGATCAGGTAATTTCCGTGTTCCCCGAAGTAAGAAGCGCGGGTGCTCCAAAGGCGAACTGAATGCAGCCCGTCCTTGCCGCGGACCAGCCAGTTGGAAGCCCCAGGCCCGATTTTGGACCAAGCCTCCTCCGGTATGACATTTTTTTTCAGCCCCAAGGCGTCGGTGCCATGTAGCGTAAGGACCATGCCGTCGTTGTTAATTGCATGAACCGCTTCGATCTCACTGTCGTCTTGGTTCAAGATGTTGCGAAACGAGATGGGATCCAGCACGTTTGCGATAGCAGTTGATGCCTCGTCGAGAAGCGCACGGATGTCGTCATCGACGCTCCCCGCCTCTGCAAATGACAAGTTTTGAAATCCAACCAATCTGCCGGAAGAGTTCAATAACGGGGTTGTCACACAGTCATGGTGTCCTTCTTCCTGGATGCAGCAGCTAAGAACGTTTAGGTCCGGATCTTGGCCCCATTGTACATCGTTGCGCCTCAGAGACTGCGGCTTTGAAAACAGGCCAAGCGCTGAAAGCTCTCTGCGATAGTTTTCTGATTGCAAATGGGACAGCATTCGATGGCTGTACCCGGCAGAGAAACGCGACTTGAGGCTGTCGTCATGCGAAACAATTAAAAAATTGGACGCCACGATGGGTGCATGGGAATTTAGGCTGGCAACGATCTCTCGGACCTGAGCTTTGCGCGACAAGGAGGATGTTGTAATCGCGGCAATCTCTCCTAGGGTTCTGCGAAAATTTTGAGTACTTAGGTCCATGTGTATAGTTTGGCTGAGCCAAGAATACTGTCAAGGCATGGAACATGGAAACTGCACCTGTAAAGGTTATTCGACCCTGGAAAAGCTTACGGGCAGTTCGGAGCCGGTTGTCTCCGATAGCCAGTTGATAAGCCTTACCAAAGGAGCGCGAGGGGCGATAGATTTTGGCCAAACGAGATAGTAGCGGTGCGGCAGTTCCATTGGTTTTCCGAAAGCTCTGACCAGCCGACCCTGCGCTACTGCTCTGGTCGCAATAAATTCAGGTAGGAGCGCCACACCGAAGCCAAGCGCCGCCGCCTCGGCCATGGTAGAAAATTGATCGAACAGCATCCCGTGCAATTTTCCTGCGGAGCAGTCGTGGTATTCGAACCAGTCCTCCCAGGCGCCCGGTCTGGATTCCAGGTGCAACAACGGCAATTCGAGCAGGTGCTCAGCCGTGGTGGGAGTGCGCGCGAAAAGATTTGGCGAACAGACTGGGACAACTTGCTCGCGTGCGAGTTCAAGATAGTCGACGCCCTGCCAGTCACGTGCTCCAAAGTGGATCGCCGCGTCGAATTGTTCGCGATTGAAATCGAAAAAGCCCAGCCGCGTTCCTAAATTGACAGTCACGTCGGGGCTTTCTTCCGAGAATTGCTTCAGCTTTGGCGCGAGCCAATGCGTCCCAAAGGCGGGAAGCGTTGCGAGTGAAAGGCTACCGCCCTTATGGTTCGCCTTGATCCTGAGTGAAGCACGCGCGAGTTTTTCAAGGCAATCGCGCACCGAATTTGCGTAGTCCTTACCTGAAAGGGTCAGCGCCAAACCATGCCCACGGCGTTCGAACAGGGCGGTGCCGAGTTGCTCTTCCAACACCTTTAACTGACGGCTGACCGCCGAATGGGTCAGGGACAATTCTTCTGCGGCTGCAGTGGCTGTCCCAAGGCGCGCGACTGCTTCGAGAGCCAGTAGTGAACTGATCGACGGGAGGAAACGGCGCGGTGCCAGCATGTGAGTTTTTCTCCAGGTGCGTTGAGAACAAGTCGTTTTAATTATGGATTGCATGAATGGTAGTGTGACGGGAAGAGAAAACAGGTTATATTCCAGCAAAGGCGGCTTCTGCCATGAACGTATCTACCGAATTTCGGCGCGCAAAGCGTATTGCGTCGGTTGAGATTTCCGAAATCGTGCGCCTATCTGAACAGGCGGCAGCCAAGCGTGCCGCTGGCCGAGACGTCATCGCGCTTTCGACTGGGGAGCCAGATTTCCCGACCCCGAGACACGTAGTCGAAGCCGCGCACCGTGCAGCACTGGCCGGCCAGACCCGATACACCGCAACCGCCGGGACTCCGGAACTGCGCGACGTCGTTGCTGCCAGGGCAGGGGTCGCCCGAGGTGAAGTCCTGATCTCCACCGGGGCAAAGCAGGTTCTGGCCAACGCCATGCTAGCGACGCTTGACCCCGGTGACGAGGTGATCATCCCCGCGCCCTTCTGGTCATCTTACGTTGATATTGTGACAATGGCAGGTGGGTGTGCAATCACCGTGCCTTGCCCGATGTCTGCCGGTTTCAAGCTCTCTCCGGAAGCGCTGGAGCAGGCGATTTCCTCAAAAACTCGCTGGCTGATGCTGAATTCGCCCTCTAATCCAACCGGGGCAGTCTATAGCGCTGATGAACTTCGGGCTCTCGCGGAGGTTCTCGCGCGCTATCCGCATGTCTGGGTCATTTCTGACGAGATTTACGAGCACCTCAACTATGTGCCGGTGGTGTCATTCCGACAAGCCGTTCCGGAAATGCAAGGTCGAACACTGATCGTGAATGGCGTTTCAAAGGCCTGGTCTATGACGGGCTGGCGCATTGGGTGGGGGATCGGGCCGAAGGACCTTATCTCTGCGATGACTGCGGTGCAGGGGCAGGTGACATCCGGCACCTGTTCAGTGTCGCAGGCGGCTGCATTGGCTGCGTTGACGGAAGAGGACAGGCACCTGCAACTCCGTCGGGCAGCCTTTCTTGCGCGACGGGACCGACTGGTGGATGGTCTCAATCGGATTGTTGGTATCGAATGCCCGACGCCGGACGGGGCATTCTATGTTTTTCCGTCGATAGTTGGACTAATGGAACGGGGTAATTTTGCATCGGATGCAGCATTCTGTACCTGGCTATTGAATGAAGTCGGCGTCGCCATCGTACCAGGACGGGCATTCGGTCTGGACGGTCACGCGCGTATTTCTTTTGCCTATTCCGACGATGAACTGGCCGTAGGGTTGGAGCGGATTTCCGAAGTTGGTGATCGGTTCTGCTGACCTCGGCTATTCAAAGCGACAAGTTTAAACTGAAAAATCTAGGGGCCTCGGATCGCCTGGGGAAAGAAGTTGTCATGAAGGACTGTGAGAGGGCCAAGTTACTCGGCCTAGAGGCGCTGCCAGAAAATCACGGCGCGCCATTTGAAGCGTATATCGTTGGCACAGGGGGCAGGTTTGAATTTTGATCATCGTGGAAACCTGTGGCAGCAGACTTGCGCCGAGGATCCTGGCGCAGGTCCACTTGGCCGAGATCTGAGGGTCGACCTTGCAGTGATCGGTGGCGGATTCACCGGGGCCTCTGCAGCTCTTGAGGCCGCATCCCGTGGCGCTTCGGTTGCTGTGCTTGAGGCTGGAAATATTGGTCAAGGTGGCTCTGGCCGAAATGTGGGCTTGGTGAACGCCGGGCTTTGGCTTGCGCCCGATGAAGTCATACGTCAGATGGGCCACGATTCTGGACGGCAGTTGATCTCGGTTCTCGCTACCGGGCCGGACCGGGTATTTTCTTTGATCCGGTCACACGGAATAAATTGTGATCCGGTACAAAATGGAACGCTGCATTGTGCTCATTCGCCGCGTGGATTGCGGAATTTGCAAAATCGGCACCGTCAGGGCACATCGCTGGGTGCGCCTGTGCAGTTGTTGTCAGCCGAAGAAACTATCCGACGCACCGGGGCAGCCGGGTTGCATGGGGCGTTGTTTGATCCGCGTGCCGGCACGATCCAACCGCTGGCCTATTGTCGGGGGTTGGCGCGCGCTGCCCGAGAGGCTGGAGCTCAAGTGTTCTGCGAAACGCGTGCGACGGGCATCAGCAGAAAAGGTGGTCTATGGCATTTGACTGCCGGAGCGCACAATGTGCGCGCTAGATCACTGCTGGTGGCAACCAATGCATATCACGAGCCATTGACGGGGCTGAACGCACCACAGTTTATTTCTATAAGCTTTTCGCAATTCGCAACTCAGCCTCTCTCCGCGAAATTGCGCCAGGAAATCGTGCCGGGTGGGGAAGGGTGTTGGGACACAGCCCTGGTGATGAGTTCGTTTCGGACCGACCGGGCAGGGCGCCTTGTTTTTGGTGGAATTGGTAACTTGGAAGGGGCAGGCGGAGGAGTGCATGCAACGTGGGCAATGCGAAAGCTGAAGCGCCTGTTCCCAAAACTGTCGGGGTACACGCTCGAACATGCGTGGAGTGGCAGGATTGCGATGACTAGTGATCATATTCCAAAAATCGTCGAGTTCGGGCCACGTGCATATGCCTGCATGGGCTATTCTGGTCGCGGGATAGCTCCAGGAACGCTGTTCGGAGCCGCTGCGGCCAGGGGGTTGTTGGCAGAAAGGCGGGAGGACTTGCCGATCCTGCCTGTCCGAAATCACGCAGAACGCTTCAGAGGCACGCGTGCTGCATACTACGAATTGGGTGCGACACTCACCCATGCCATAAAGCCGCTGCCATGAAGCTTGAAACGCTACTTTTGAGTCAAGGGCGCAGCAGGATCTCAGTGTGTGCAGGCATTATCTGCCCGTGGCAGGCTCTTTGAGAGCATAGGCACAAAGTATCCAGCACTGTATTGGTATTTCTTCCAATATCTCGTGTCGTTCGGGGTTCGTAGAGTTCTTCCACATAACAAAACAGGGAAGAAATCATGAACCTCGAAGAATACGCGGGCCACGATGCGGTGGGATTGGGGAACCTCGTCGCGAAAGGTGAAGTCAGTTCGGAAGAGCTAGTCGAACTCGCACGAAAGGGCATCGAGAAGACCAATCCGGAACTGAATTTCCTTGT